>JAFAGQ010000277.1 GCA_023422555.1 Pseudomonadota bacterium | reverse complement strand
CGGAAACGGATCCGCCAAAAGGAATGGCAGAAGTGGTCATGATTCCTGTCGTTGCATCCATCGTCAACGCGATCGCGCACGCCACGGGACATTATTTCCGTGATATGCCTGTGCGCGCGGACAATATCAAAGAGGTCTTCCAATGAGTATTACAAGCAAACCAATTACATTGACGATCAATGGAAAGAAACAGGGTCCTGTGGATGTACCGGAAGGCCTGATGATGATCGACTTTCTGCACGAGTACGTGCATCTGACCGGGTCGCGGCTCGGTTGCGGCCAGGGCATCTGTCATGCCTGTGTGGTCATCGAGGACAACCCCGATGGAACCAGCCAGGAAACGCGAACCTGTATCACCGGTGCGCATTACTTTGACGGAAAGAAAATTCGTACCGTTGAAGGACATGCCACCATCGATGACAAAGGCGAAGAAGTTCCCTCTCCTGTACAGCAGGCGTTCATGGATCATTACAGCTTTCAATGCGGCTATTGCACACCGGGCTTTGTGAATGCTGCCACGGTTTTTGTTGAAGGACTCAAGCGCAATCCCATCGCTCGCGAAGATCTGGAACCCGCCATTCTCAAGGCATTGGACAATCACATCTGTCGTTGCACCGGATATGTTCGCTATTACGAAGCCGTTCGTGACGTTGTACTGAACACACCAGGACTGATCCGGGAGAAATCAAATGGCTAAGAGACGAATTCTTCCCGTTCTGTCAGTACTTGTCCTGTTGGCAATTGTGATCATTGCCATCCTGTGGTGGCGCGAACACCGTGACAACACCAATCCCGTAAAGAAAGTCACTGCCACAGATGAGCAGATCGAGCGTGGACGCTATGCGGCCAGAGCCGCAGACTGCGCGGCCTGTCATACCGTCCAGGGTGGCGGATTGTTCGCGGGTGGCTTTCCCATGGAAACGCCATTTGGCACAATTCATGGCAGCAATATCACACCCTCTGCAGACTATGGTATTGGTCGCTGGACCAAAGAAGAATTCCGGGTCGCTGTCAGAGATGGTGTGACGCCTACCGGTCGCCATTTGTATCCGGCCATGCCGTATAACTCCTATCATTTGATGACAGATGATGATCTGGATGATATCTACGCATACCTGATGACCAGGCCGGCTGTGGATGCACCCACGCCGGAAAACGATCTGCCATTTCCTTTCAATCAGCGTTTCCTGATGATCGGATGGAATCTGCTGTTCCAGAACAAGGATCCGCTGCCCGCCGCGTCTGAAGGTAACTCCGAGCTGTGGGTGCGCGGTCGCTATATGACGGATGTCATGGGTCATTGTGCCGAGTGTCATACACCGCGAGGCATGTTCGGACAGATGGATCTGGATAAACCGTTGAAAGGCGGTACGCTGGGTCGCTTCAAGGCTGCCGATATTACGCCGGAAGCGCTGGCCGAGCGTGGCTGGACGCAAAAGGACCTGGCTCAGTTCCTGGCAACGGGCAACGCGCCGCAGGGCTCGGCATTCAGTGAAATGCATATGGTTGTTGCTCTGAGCACGCAGTATATGACTCCAGAGGATATGAAAGCCATGACGACATATCTGATGGGCGATAAGCCGCCGGCACCCAAAGAAGTGCCCATCAAAACCGTTACCGGAGAAGGTCGAACGCATTACCTGAACATGTGCGCCGGCTGCCATGGCGTATCCGGAGAGGGCAAGCCCAATGTGGCACCGCCGATGGTGGGTAACTCCACGCTGCGCCAGGAAGATGCGACCAATCTGATTGCCTCCATTCTTGATGGCCTGCCAGAGCAGAAGTTTCCAGGACATGCAAATATGCAGCCTATGCCTGGCTTCAGCCACAAGCTGAACGATGCGCAAATGGCAGAACTGGTGAATTATTCCAGGGCCGCATGGGGCGGCCTGCCTGGTGATGTGAAGCCAGAGCAGATTGGTAAGCTCAGGGAGCATTGAGCTTACGCTTGCCTGATATCACGCGAGGGGACTGAATTCGTTATTTCAGATCCCTTATGACTTTGACCGTGAGATCTTCCTTATTTGACAGTCCCAATATAAAAGCTTAAGCGCCCTGAGATTCTCAGGGCGCTTTTTCATTTTTGATATGACGGGATGGAGGCGCTTACCATGTATTCAGCGTCTTTTCACCGTCTCTTATTGGCGATTTCCCTGGCGTGCGTTCACATATACAGGTCTTTAATACCCCCAATCATTGAGTCCCAAAACAGACTCAGCAGTATTTCGTTTATCATTATTCTGTTGTGCAGACACGGAATCCGGAATTGACCGGGTGCCCGGACAAACGCAACTGCCAGAAACGAAATCTAAAAAAGGAAGCAGGTATGAATCTTGATATTGCAGGCAAATGGGCTTTGGTGTGTGGAGCGAGCAAAGGGCTGGGATTTGGGTGCGCCAAGGCGCTGGTGGATAATGGCGTCAACGTTGTGATCAACGCAAGGACTGCAGATGTGCTGAATGACGCCGCTGCGCAGTTGACGGAGCATGCCGGTGCTGCTGCTAAACGCGACGGCTTCACCACCGCCAAAGTGATTGCCGTTGCCTGCGATATCACAACGGTTGAAGGTCGTGAGGCAGTATTCAACGCAGCAGGCGGCCCGGGCAAGGACTTTGATATTGTCGTTACCAACGCAGGCGGCCCGCCTCCTGGCGACTTCCGTGAGTGGGAGCGCGATGCCTGGATCAAGGCGATTGACGCCAATATGCTCACGCCGATTGAACTGATTCGCGCAACGGTGGATGGCATGGCTGAACGTGGTTTCGGACGTATCGTAAATATCACATCGAGTGCGGTCAAGGCGCCTATTGATATCCTTGGACTGTCCAACGGTGCACGTTCGGGTCTCACCGGGTTCGTCGCGGGTGTGGCCCGTTCCGGCATCGCTGCCAAGGGCGTCACGATCAATAATATTTTGCCAGGCAAATTTGATACCGACAGGCTCAAAGGTACGATCAAGGCCGCGGCTAGCAAGACGGGCAAAGATCAGGACACCGTGCGTCAGGCGCAAATTGCAGCCGTGCCTGCCAGACGCTTTGGCAATCCGGACGAGTTTGGTGCGCTTTGCGCCTTTCTGTGCAGCCAACAGGCTGGCTATATCACGGGTCAGAACATGCTGATCGATGGTGGCATGCTGTCGGGAACATTTTGATCAATCACGTGTGTGATCTGGTCTGACTGTCAGGAAAGCGCAGCACAAAGCGGATCACACCTTCGGCCGATGTCTGCACATCGGCCTGGCCGCCATGCAGAGCCATAATCGCTTTGACCAGCGCCAGACCCAATCCGTTGGATTCCGTGTATTCACTGCGTGACTGATCGCCGCGATAAAAGCGGTCAAACATACGTTCTGCATGCGTCTGAGACAGGGGTTCACCGCGGTTTTCAACGGTTACCGTGCTGCCGCTGCTGTCCTGATCTGCAGCCAGCAGGACGGTTGTTCCAGCATGTCCATAGCGGATTGCGTTGATTACCAGATTGTTGACGGCGCGACGCCACATAACCGTGTTGACTTGTGCTTCACCGTTACCGCTGACCACAATCGTCATATCTCTTTCTGCTGCGATACCTTCAAAATAGTCCGCTATTTTCTGCAGCTCGTCCGCCATATCTATGCTCGCGCGCTCTATGGAGACGGACGCATGATCGGCCTGCGACAGAAAAAGAATGTTTTCGATAATATGCGCCAGCCGGTTGAACTCTTCCAGATTGGACTCCAGCAGTTGCTCATATTCTTCCGTGGTTCTGGCGCGACCCAGTGCCACCTGTGTCTGTCCCATCAGTACATTGACCGGCGTACGCAGTTCGTGCGCCAGATCTGCAGAGAACTGCGACAGATGTTCATATCCCGATTCCAGTCGATCCAGCATGGCGTTGAATGAGACGGCAAGCTGCTGCAACTCGCTGGGAACGCCGGTGTCACGAAAACGTGATGTCAGTTGTGATGGCGTAATGCTTTCAGCGTGATGGCTCATGGCAGTGAGCGCCTTCAGTCCGCGCTTTAACAGCAGATAGCCCAGCAGTGTTGTGAGTATGACAGAAAGAATAATGGCCCCAATCACGCGCAGCAGGTAGTCATGGAGCAGGCCTGATTCCTGGGTCATCACGTAGGCCGCCGTAATCCTGACAGTGCCGCCATCACCACCAATGCTGGCCAGGGCAGAGAGCCAGCGCACACGAATCCCATCAGCACGTTCACCGGCATGCAGATCTGCAATTCGCAGCGGCTCATCGACGGCGACAGGCGTCATCGCCGGTGGCTGCATGCGATCGGGATTGACCACAATAAAAGGCGCACCATCGGAACGCTGAAAGATTCGCACATCCTTCTCGTTGCCAAGCATACTTTCAAATATGGCCGGCCCTCTCTTCCATTTGCCGAACGTTGTAAAGATCATGCAGCAGGTTGCGAAACCGTTCAACGCGACCCAGCAGGGTATAGTCTGCACGCACTTCCAGCGCCTGTTTTGCTGAGGAATAAAGATAAAAGCCCAGCGAAGAGACGACCACACAGGAAATAACGGCGAATGCTGCCGTCACCCAGACCGCCAGGGATCGACGACGACCTGCCATCAGGGCTCTTCCGAAAACATATAGCCCACACCCCGGACAGTATGAATCAGCTTGCGTTCAAACGGCGCATCTACCTTTGCGCGCAGTCGTTTGATGGCAACGTCCACCACATTGGTATCACTATCGAAATTCATATCCCACACTTGTGATGCGATATCGCTGCGCGACAACGCTTCTCCCTGACGACGCAGAAGCAGGTGCAGCAGCATGAATTCCTTGTTGGTAAGAATGATATTGACACCCTGACGGGTGACTTTATGCCGCAAGGGATCCAGGCGCAGGTCCGCCAGTTGGAAAACTTCAGAATCGCGCACCACGCCGCGTCGCAGCAGCGTACGAATGCGTAGCAAAAGTTCGGTAAACGAAAAAGGCTTGACCAGATAGTCATCGGCGCCAAGTTGCAGACCGCGAATTCTGTCGGAAACCTGATCGCGCGCTGTCAGAAATATGACCGGCACATCACATTCGCTGCGCAACTGGCTCATGACCTGCCAGCCATCTTTGCCGGGCAGCATGACATCCAGAATCACCAGGTCATACTGCTGCGTCTGAATCAGATGCAAACCATCAATGCCGTTGCGCGCCAGATCCACGGTGTAGCCGGACTCGAGCAATCCTTTTCTGAGGTAGTCGCCGGTTTTGGAATCATCTTCAATAACAAGAAGTGTCACGACAGGATCCAGTGGAAGAAATTGGAAAAATCGTACCACGTATTGTTATTTGGTTCATGACAAAAGTGTCATCAAAACGCCATGTCGCTGACATGACGCGGGCGATAGGATATTGCCATGGTTACGGATATTACAGGCGTAATTCGGTGACCTGACGATCTTCTTTTTTTCCAGCCTGTCATTTTATGAGGACTGTAATATGTGGCCAACCAGGACCAATATGCTGCCCGGAACGAAACGCTTTGCTGCAGCGACATTCTGCCTAGTCATGAGCATGAGCGGTGTCAATGCCATCGCACATGCCGGGCATGAACATCAGCATCATGCGCACGGTTCAGCAGCTTCCGCCGAGGCCGATGCGCCCGCAAAACCGCCCGTTTTTGTTGCAAGTACTGCCAAGTCGTTTGAAGAACTGATGAATGATGCCATGGCGGTGATGGATTATGGAATGCTGAAGGCACCCATGAATGGTGTTTCTGATCATGACTTCGTCACCATGATGATTCCCCATCATCAGGGCGCTGTGGATATGGCCAAGGCCGTGCTGCTGTATTCCAAGGATCCCGGTATCCGCAATCTGGCACTGGGCATTATTGCCGAGCAGCAGAATGAAATCAACATTATGCAGACGTTTCTGAAGCAGCACCCGGATGCGATGGGTCAGCATGCAGACGTTGCGAAACAGACCTCAGAAGTTGCCTCGCGGTGATGTGCTTTGTGCCATCTCGCCGTGTTTCCCTGTTTATCTGACTTTAGAAGCGAATTCAGTATGAAAAACATTACTTGCCTTTCCACATTTGCTGCCACTGTTTTATATGGCAGTACCGTTGTCGCGCTCCCGTCTTCGCAGGATCGCGTCTACACTGCCGATCAGAACAGCAATACCGTTTCAGTCATTGATCCATCCAGCAACAAGCTGTTGGGACAGATCAAGCTGGGCAATCCGCGTCCCGATCTGCTGTCGCCTTTATACAAGGGAGAGATCAATGTCCATGGGATGGGATTCTCTCCTGATCACAAAACCCTGCTGGTGGTATCCAATGGTTCGAACTCCGTCAAGTTTATTGATACGGAAACCAACAAGGTTAAAGGAACCACTTATCTGGGCCGCTCGCCGCACGAAGGTTTCTTTACCGCCGACGGCAGCGAGGCATGGGTGGTAGTCCGCGGAGAAGACTATATCTCTGTGATTGATCCCAAAACCTACAAGGAAAAACGCCGTATCCAGACCGATCCGGGTCCCGGCATGGTGATCTTTCCGCCAGACGGCAAACTTGCATTTGTGGTATCGAGCTTCACGGCCAAGGTTGCGGTGGTTGATGTGAAATCACACAAAATCCTGAAGAAAATTGATGTCGTCAGTCCTTTCTCTCCGTTTCTGCAATTGACGCCCGACAATAAGGAAATCTGGATGACGCACAAGGACGTTGGCAAGGTGACGCGCATTGACACCAAAACGCAGGAAGTTATCGGTGTGATCGATACCGGCTTTATTACCAACCATCTGTCATTTGCCAAGGTCAATGGAAAAACCCTGGCTTATGTGACGGTAGGCGGTGAAGATGCGGTCAAGGTTTTTACCACCGATAAGGAAGCGAAGCAGATCGCGACCATTCCGACCGGCGCTTTGCCGCATGGAATCTGGACCTCAGACGATAGCAGCAGAATCTATGTTGGTCTGGAAAACGGCGATGCCGTTGATGTCATTGACCCTTCAGTCAACAAGGTGGTCGCGCACGTGCCGGCAGGACAGGCGCCACAGGCTCTGACGTTCGTCTCCAATGCCGTGACTAAGGGTAAGGGCGACAGCAATCTGGTCCCACGCGTCAATCGTGATTCAACAACGCTTGCCCTCAAAGCGGTGAAGGAACAGGGACGTGGCTTTGTAGTGCTGCGAAACCTTGGGCTGGTCGATGCGCTGGAAGTGAATTTGTTTAAACTGAAACCCAAGACAACCTATACTGTTTATCTGAATGGCGGCAAGACCCCGGCAGCCAGTTTTGCCACCGATCCCAAAGGAACTGCCAATGGCACGATGATCGGACCGTTAAGAACGCCTTCCAAAGATGGCGCCGATTCTGACTCGGCGGACAGCAACATTATCGTGATGGAGGGGGATGCCCCTGTGGACGCATCAACGGCCGCGCTGGTCAGTCGTTAATGCAGATGGTGGGGCTTCGGTATATCGCGACCGTGGCTCCGCGAGCTGAGCCACGGAATTCTCCGATGTGCAGATGAGATTTCAACTGAAATGCCGGGACGACCTCGAAATTCAGAGCGGGTTGTTGAGCGATAAAACCCGCTCTTTACCCACGTCATGGCCGTTCGTCAGAATTGCACCTGAAATTGCTTCAGCGATTCTATTTCAGGTGCAATACCTATTCCTGGTGCCTGTGACAGGGTGATTCTGCCTTCGTCCGGTTTCAGGTAAGTACCGGCAATCTGATCGCGCAAGGGGTTGGGGTTGGAGTCCACCTCCACATAGCCCGGCCCGCCCACAATCGCTTTCAGATGCATGGAGGCAACCAGTCCCACACCGCCGCCCAGCCAGTGTGGGCAGAACAGGCGGTTGTGTAGCAGGGCCTGTCTGCCAACGAAAACGCAGCCGCTAAAGCCGCCCCATTTGCCCAGATCCGGCTGAATCACGCCAAATGCACCACTGGCAATGGCTTCCTGGAACTGGGCTTCACCACGCATATTCTCGCCTGCGGCAAGAACAGTGCCGGCCTCAGCTGCCAACTGCTTCCATTCTTCAATGGATGAATCGGCCGCCAGGGGTTCTTCCAGCCATTGCAAATGAAATTCCTGCAAGTGTCTTGCCATGTCCCGGGCAACGTCCAGTGACCAGGCCTGATTGGCATCCACCATCAGTGCAGTGTCCTCGCCAAGCAGTGCACGCAGACTGCGCAGATTGGCAATATCTCGTTCCTTTCCAAAACCAATCTTCAGTTTAAATGCGCGATAGCCTTCTTCTCGTTTTGCAGCGGCAAGCTTCTCCGGGTCCGTAGGACTGATGCCCGAGGCATATACGGAAATATCAGGTGCGCCACCCAGTAATTGCCATAGCGGCATTTGCATCTGCCGGGCGAACAGGTCCCACAACGCCATATCCGCGCCGGCAATGGCCTGTGCAATGGTGCCGGGCTCGCCACATTGTATGCCCAGAACGCGAAGTCGCTGATGCAGTGTTTCGAAGGCCTGGCGCGGTGTGTCCCAGGCGCGCTCCATCAATATCGGCGCGACGGCAGACTGCAATATTCTTGCGCGATGTTCCGCACCCACGGCGGGGAAATTGCACCAGATCTCGCCCCAGCCTGTGACGCCGTCTTCGCTTTCTACTCTTACCAGCACGGCCGGCCGGTCATGCATGATGCCGAAAGACGTCTGCACGGGTTCGGTCACAGGTGCGCGAAACACGAGTGCCTCTACGCGCGCAAGACGTATGGGTTTGAACTGCAATTGGCTTTCCATCTCATTGCCTGGCATGGTGTTCCCTGTTTTCAATTGAAATTTCCAATATTGGCGCAAGCACCAGGTGTTTATCCTTTCAACACCAGATTTGCCCCTTTTTCTCCGATCATGATGGAGGCGGCGTTAGTATTGGCGGACACCATCTCGGGCATGACAGAGGCGTCGATCACCCGCAGGCGCTGCACGCCCTGTACTTTCAGCGTTGGATCGACCACCGCGCTTGCGTCTGAACCCATGCGGCAGGTTCCAACGGCATGAAAGACCGTGCCACCACCTTCGCGGGCGAATTCAAGTAGGCCTGCTTTTGAATTGCGGGCCGCACCTGGCAGCATCTCGGTATCAATCAAATCCCGAAAGGATGGCTGGTTGTAGATCTCGCGCAATATCTCCAGCCCTGCCACGAGGGTATTTCGATCAATCTCTTCACTAAGGTAATTGGTCTCGATATGCGGTGCGGCAAGCGGATCGGTGCTGCGTATCTGCAGTCGTCCGCGCGAGGCAGGTCTGCACTGGCTTGCAGAGGCCGTAAAGCCCGGATAATTATGAAGTGGTGTACCCGGTTTATCTACCGACAGCGGCATGACATTGAACTGCATATCGGACCTGTCGTCGTTGGCGAATTCGGTTTTGGCAAAACCGCCGACCTGTCCGGCACCCACCGTTAGCGGCCCTGCGTTTTTGAACGCCCATTGCAGGCCCATGGCGGCAAGCCGGATGGGATTGCGAACGTCATTATTCAGGGAAAGCTTATGCTTGAGTCTGACAATGGTTCTGGCCTGATAATGATCTTTCAGGTTTTTTCCTACCTCGGGCGCATCATGAATGACGGGAATGCCATATTTTTCCAGCAGCGCACGGGGCCCAATGCCTGACAATTGCAATATCTGCGGAGACTGCACGGCGCCAGCAGACAGAATCACTTCGCGGTCAGCCACCGCCTGATGTACGGAACCGTTTTTCACCCATTCCACACCGGTGGCTGTGGTTCCCTGGAAGAGAATGCGTGTCAGGTGCGCTTCAGTGAGCACGGTAAGATTACTGCGGGCCTGCACCGGCCGCAAAAACGCGGTTGCTGAACTGGAACGCCAGCCGTTTTTCATGCTGAGCTGGTATGCGCCCACGCCGAACTCGGTCGCGCCATTGAAGTCCGGATTGAACGGCAATCCAAATTCCTGGCCGGCCGCCAGCCATGCCCGACAATAAGGGTGATCGTTCTTCAGATTGGATACGCCTAGCTCACCATGACCACCGTGATATTCGCTGTCACCACCTTCATAGCCTTCCGAGCGTTTGAAGAACGGGAGCACGGACTGGTAATCCCAGCCATTAGCGCCTTTCGCGGCCCAGTCATCATAATCGCGGTGCTGACCCCGGATATAAAGCAGGCCGTTGATGGAGCTGGACCCACCAAGGACACGACCGCGCGGCCAGACGATATTCCTTCCCGCCGTCCCTTCGCAGGGCTCGGTATCGAAGAGTCGTGAAAAGCGCGTATCGTAAATCGTTTTGAAATATCCGACAGGCAGATGAAGCCAGAAGTTCGTGTTGGGTTTGCCGGCCTCCAGCAGCAGCACTTTTACTGCCGGATCGGCCGACAGGCGATTGGCCAGCACGCAGCCGGCCGATCCTGCCCCAACAATGATGTAGTCATAACCCGCCTGCTGCCGTTTTATTTCATTCATGGTTTGATGACATTCAGATAAAGTTTGGGATCAAAATATTCCGAAGCCGGTGTCGGATTGGGAATGGTTGCAAAGTCAATAAAGAAGTCAGTCGTTCGTTGCAGCCATTTGGTGACAGAACCATCTTCATAAAGTTTTGCCCAGTCCTTGGACGTAAACATTTTCTGTGCAGCGTACTGTTCCTTGATATCGGCCAGCGGCACCTGCTGATAATGCTTGCTCTGAATCGCCTCCAGCGCCTTGTCTGTATTGGCGATGAGATAATCATTGGCTTCGGCCCAGCCACGAATAATCTTCTCCAGCACGGGCTTATTCTTTTCGTAATAATCATTGCGGGCGGCCCAGCCTCCCATAATGGCGGCTTCAGGATAAAAGCCCGAGGCATCCATAAGCATTTTTGCACCGGGCACTTTATTACGAATGGGAATATTGAACGGGACCCACAGGGCAATCGCTGGCACCGCTTTGGAAATAAAAGCCGTCACTGCATCCTGCATGCGCTGATTGATAATCTTCACGTCTTTTTTCGGATCAATGCCATTCTTGCGCAGCGCATTGTCCAGGAACACGTGAGCCGTGGTGCCGGTGGTGGTGGAAATCTGCTTGCCTTTGAGATCGGCCACAGAATTGATACCCATATCAGGATGAACCCAGAGCTGCGCCGTCGCGAACTCAACGTCATTCATCAGAAACACTTTGCCCTGACCGCGTGCCGGGAAGTTGGACATGACTGCGCCTGTGCTCAGGACGTCGATACTGCCACCGCTCATGGCCTGGAAGAGCTCAAGCCCGGTCTGGAACTGGGTAAATTCCATTTGTAATCCATTCTTCTTCCAGATACCCATGTCTTCGGCAAGCCAGATCTGACCGTCTACCGCCAGGGTATGCAGATATCCAACCCTGACTTTGGTGCTGCTTTGTGCAAACAGGGGCGAAGCGTGAAGCGCAACCGCTGCCGTTCCTGCCGTCATTTTAAGAAAAGTTCTACGTTTCATGGCAACTACCTCCTTTGAGATTTGACAGCTGGTGCGTCTAGGCGACGCGGTTTTCCCTGGCCAGGGCTTCCTGGGCAGCGTATTCCTGCATCACACTATTGTGAATATGGGCACGCAGGGTATTGAATTCGGGGGTTTCCTGCAACGATCGATGGCGTGGATACGGGAAGGGAATGTCCACCACTTCTCGAATCCGCGAAGGACGAGCGGAAATAATCAGAACTTTGCTGGACAGATAGACGGCTTCTTCTACCGAATGCGTAATCAGCATCACGGTTTTTCCTTCGGCATAGAGCACATCCAGTAATAAATCATGCATTGCGCTGCGCGTCTGCGCATCCAGGGCGCCGAAAGGTTCATCCATCAGCACAAACTCAGGACGCACCGCATAGGTTCGCGCCAATGCCAGCCGCTGCCTCATGCCGCCCGAAAGCGTTTTGGGATAGGCTTTACGAAAATCTTGAAGCCCCATCAGGTTCAGGTAGCGATCCACAATTTCCTTTTTCTCGGCAGCGGTCAGGTTTTTGCTGACTTTCAGATTCAGGCCAAATGCAATATTCTGCTCTACGGTCAGCCACGGAAAAACGCCGTATTCCTGGAACATCACACCGCGATCCGGGCCGGGCTGATCTACCTGCCTGCCGTCCAGCAAAACCTCGCCGCTTGTGGGTTTGACGAAACCGGCAGCCATGTTCATCAGCGTGGTTTTGCCGCAGCCAGATGGGCCCACAAGTGAAATAAAATCACCCTGGTTAACCGCAAATGACATATCACGAACGACTTCAAGCTGGCCGTTGGGCGTCTCGAACTGCATGGAAACATTGTCAAAAACAATGCGCTCTTTGTTTGTCTGCATCATTTTATTCTCCGGCCCGATCCTGCCAGCCAATCAATCGGTTCGATAATTTGCGTATGGCGATATCCATCAACAG
>JAFAGQ010000093.1 GCA_023422555.1 Pseudomonadota bacterium | reverse complement strand
GCTCATTGTAATTGTCGAAACCAGGAAGTGTTCTTTCAATCAGATCACGAATGTCATCATAGTTGCCAACCAGTTTCATCCATGGCACGCGCGTTTGCGGCAAGGTAGCCACAGCCATACCCGCCACGATTACCGGTTCAGATTTCAACATTGGAGAGGCAGGTTTAAGCTTTCCGGACGAGGCATGCACCATGGACATGGAATCCTCTACCGTCACTGATTGGCGCTCACCATTCTGAACATCCAATTCCGTGCGGCCCAGGCAAGGCAGGACAAACGTTTCTTTAGCCACCAGCAGATGAGACCGGTTCAGTTTTGTGCCAACGTGTACGCTCAGATCCAGCTGCTTCATGGCCTGGAACGAGCGCTCAGGTTCGGGCATGGCCACGGCAAAATTGCCGCCCAGGCAGATCAGCGCTTTCGAACGCCCGTCGATCATGGCCTGCATGGCGGCTACTGAATCATGTCCGTGTTCTTTGGGCGGTATGAACCCAAAAACCTCTTCGAGCTTTTGCAGAAACTGTGCGGAAGGTTTTTCGGTAATGCCGACAGTGCGATTGCCCTGCACATTCGAGTGGCCGCGCAGTGGACAAATTCCCGCTCCCGGTTTGCCGAAGTTACCGCGCAACAGCAGCAGATCGGCAATCAGGCGAACATTGGCAGTGCCCTGGTTGTGCTGGGTAATTCCCATGCCGTAGCAGACAATGGTTGCACGTGATTTGGCATACGCCACTGCCACCTGCTCCATATCGGCGCGGGGCAGACCACTCTGTTTCTCTATAGTCTCCCAGGGCGTGTCACGTAAATCCTGCGCGAGTTCCTCAAACCCAAGGGTGTGCTCGGCAATGAATTCATGATCAATGGCATTCTCTCCTGACTCATCCAGTGCCAGAAGCGCTTTCATGATGCCTTTGAGCGCCGCCGTATCTCCACCGGATTTCACCTGAAAATACGAAGACGCAATTTTCGTGGAGCTGTACGTTGCCATCTCGACCACGTTCTGCGGATCTGTAAAGCGCTCCAGTGCCCTTTCCTTGAGCGGATTCAGAACAATAATGGGCACGCCCCGTCGCGACACTTCATGCAGCGTTCCCATCATCCGCGGGTGATTTGTGCCCGGATTATGCCCGATGGAAATGATCAGTTCCGCTTCGTCAAAATCGTCCAGCGATACGGTTCCTTTGCCAACGCCGATAGAACGCGGCAACCCCACGCTGGTTGCTTCATGGCACATATTTGAGCAGTCGGGGAAATTATTCGTACCATACTCACGGGCAAAGAGCTGAAAGAGATAAGCTGCCTCATTGGAGGCGCGACCAGAGGTATAAAATTCCACCTGATTGGGTGACAAGCCACGCAGCACCGTGCCTATGCGTTCAAACGCCGCTTCCCAGGTTATGGGGCGCAAGGTGTCTGTATCGCGATCGTAGACCAGCGGTTCGGTCAGCCGGCCGTAATTCTCCAGTTCATAATCGCTTTTCTCCAGCAATGACGTGACAGTATTCTGTGCGAGAAATTCCGCAGTCACCCGCTTTTTCGTCGCTTCCCAGGTAACCGCCTTGGCGCCATTTTCACAAAACTGGAATGTTGAGCGATGATCCTTGTCGGGCCAGGCGCAGCCCGGACAATCGAAGCCCGCCGGCTGATTGGTGCGCATCAGAGTGACAGGCGCTTCCAGTACATCCATTTGCGTTTGAATGGCCACCGCTGTTGCCTTAAGCGCACCCCAGCCACCCGCCGGCGCATCATAAGGTCGGATACCGGGTACTTCGCGTTTGGTTGTGGACATCTTCATTCCTGAATTGTTGCTGACAACAATAAAAATTGGGAGCGCAAATATTGCTGGGTAAACCCTTATTATATAATTTCTGCGTTTCCGTTCTCCCCGCACCCTCCCGGAAACCGGATTAAGAATGCAATAGACACGATGGAATTCGTATGATCGTACGCTCAAAACCGACAGTCAAAGATATCCTGCTGACCGTCAACAGCTCAATGCTGCCAAAGATCGCCGGGTTGCTGGCGACCATTGCGCTCGTATGTGTGGTCGCCATTCTTGCCGTTGAGCATCACCCTGGTATCTTTGCGCGAATCAATGCGATCCCGTTTACGCTCATTGGTATTGCCTTGTCTGTTTTCATGAGCTTTCGCAATAACACCTGTTATGCGCGCTGGTGGGAAGCCCGAAAATTGTGGGGCGATCTGATTATTGCGTGCCGCTGTTTCGCGCGTCAGGCTGCATCTCTCCCGGAAAATGACAGACGTTATATGCTTCAGCACATCTGCGGTTTCACTGCCGGTCTGACAGCCCGGCTTCGCAGGACGGACGAACTCGCTGCCATCCGTCGCTGGTGCGACCTTCGCGATGCTGCGCACGGTCCCAATCCCACCGATGCCGTATTGCATCAGCTGGGACAATACTGTCTGCAATTGATGCACGAAAGAAAAATTGAACCTATTCATTATTCTGTGCTGGAAACCCAGCTTAATGCACTGTCTCATACGCAGGGCGGTTGTGAACGCATTCTGTTTACACCTGTGCCGTTCTCCTACTCTTTGCTGCTCCATCGGACGGCGATGATTTTCTGCTTCACCCTGCCATTCGCGCTGGCCGGCTCATTAGGCTGGTGGACACTCTTGCCGGTTCTGCTGATCGCCTACACGTTCTTTGGGCTGGATGCACTTGGTCACCAGCTTGAAGACCCTTTCGGACCAACGCCCAACGCCTTGCCGCTGCTTGCCATGCGCAGAACCATAGAGCGTGAAATGCTGTCACTTCTGGGTCATAAACGACTGCCGCGGCCATTGACTGCCTATAAAGGTGTATTGCGTTAAGAGCCCCATCAGACAGGTGCCTGCTTTTTCATCTGCGCAGTCACGACAATTTCAAATGCGATTCACAATTGTGATTCAAGCGTACCAGGAGTGAGTATTCAGCGTTTTCTCTTGTAGACTATATGCATGATTGCATGATGGTGGCACGCCATCCATAGCGCAGGAGACGCCATGCCCGCAGAGGTACCGGAATATAACAATCTGAATGCGAGCCGACTGGTCAACTGGCCAGGGCCGGTCGCCGTCATTGCTCTGGCGCAACTGTTTGGGACATCCTTATGGTTCAGTGCCAATAGTGCGGCCGACGATCTGATGCGTGTCTGGCGTGCAACGGCCGCTGATATCGGTCTGCTGACCAGTGCCGTACAGGCCGGCTTCATTATTGGGACGCTTGTCATTGCCCTGGGTGGTATCGCAGATCGATATCGGGCAAGCCACCTCTTCGTGATTTCGTCGATCACGGGTGCCATTTTCAACGCATGTTTCGCATTGTTTGCCGACGGGCTTTTCAGCGGGTCGATTTACCGTTTTCTGGTTGGATTCAGTCTTGCAGGAATCTACCCCTTGGGTATGAAGCTGATTGTGAGCTGGGCGCCTGATCGTGTTGGTTACGCCCTCGCACAACTGGTTGCGATGCTCACGCTAGGCACTGCCCTTCCTCATGCATTACGCGGCATTAGCGGACCGCTACCCTGGCAGTATGTCATTATGGCATCCTCAATCCTTGCCCTGCTGGGAGCGGCACTGATTTACCGCCTCGGAGATGGACCTCATTTACCGCAGGCCCGGTCGCGCGATACCAATGGTTCGCCACCCCATCAACGAGAGAACGTTCTTGCTGCGTTTGCGATCCGACCGTTTCGCGCCGCAGCCATTGGCTATTTCGGCCATATGTGGGAACTTTATACCTTCTGGACAATAGTCCCGTTGCTGATCTCGCGCACCATATTGCAATCACGATTTTCGGGACTGGGGGTGTCAGGACTCGCATTCGTCATCATTGCCGTGGGCGCAATCGGCAGTCTCATTGGCGGTGCACTTTCACGACACATCGGAAGTGAAAAAGTTGCCCTGGGCGCACTGGCTTCGTCCTTGTGCTGCGCAATTTTATTTGTGATTTTCTGGCACGCGCTCCCCGCACCGGTCCTGCTGATTATTGTCCTGATCTGGGGTGCGACTGTTGTTGCTGACTCTCCACAATTTTCCGCACTATCAGCAAACGCGTGCCCTCCTCAACTGATCGGTGCTGCGCTGGCCATCCAGAACTCTATCGGATTTGCCATCACGGTGGTATCCATTTCATTGATAACGATGCTATTTGACTATGTGGGAATGGACGCCATCTGGCTGCTCCTGCCGGGACCCATCATTGGGCTGGCAGGATTTATCTGGACGAACAAAGGAATGCAAAGCGCGCAGATTACCTGAACCCTGACGTTCGACTACCACCCGCTGAATCGCGTCCATTCTGCTTCGATTTTCTGCCCTCCGTCTACCACCCGGTAGCTCTGATGCTGGGCCGCGGTGGAGCACGCGTGATTGGGAAGAATGCGCAACAGCGTTCCCACGGGCAGCATTGGCGTTTTTGCCGAATCATCGCGATGCGTGATGATTCCGTGTTCCTGATTCGCCTGGGACATGATGATATCGTCAATGATATTGCCGTCGATATCGCAAACCATGCCATATCCCTGATCCACGCGCTGATTTTGCGTACCGCGGTCTCTAGACATTGCCATCCAGCCGGCATCGGTAATTATCCAGCCTTTTTCCTTCTGATGACCAATCACGGTGCATAGTACCGATAGCGCAATGTCTTCCGGATTGCACACTTGCAGCCCGGCCATGACCAGATCGAAAAAAACGTAGACGCCTGCACGCACTTCAGTGACGCCATCCAGCGATTGGGCAAAATGCGCTGTGGGTGTGCTGCCCACGCTCACGGTCGGTGCATCAAATCCGGCTGCACGCAGGCGTTGAGCCGCAGTTACCGCGCCACGCCTTTCCTGTTCTGCCATCGCCACAATCGAGTCGGTATCTTTGCAGTTATAAGACTCACCGGCATGCGTCATGACCCCTGCCAGCCAGGCGCCGATTCCATCAGCGCTGCTCCGTCGCAAATGTCCGGCAA
The DNA here is from genome assembly GCA_023422555.1 of Pseudomonadota bacterium. GTDB lineage: Bacteria > Pseudomonadota > Gammaproteobacteria > Burkholderiales > Burkholderiaceae_B > Advenella. The sequence continues at coordinate 4,329 of JAFAGQ010000093.1, read as the reverse complement.
CTTTCAACAACTCATCTGAGTCCGGAACAATACCGGATCGATGCCCGTCTGTATCGATTTCCAGCAAAACCGGCAAGGACAATTTATTATCATCGCAGAACCTTGCCAGCGCCGCTGCCGTTTCGGCATTATCCAGGATCACAGTCATGTTCGCACCCCGGCTGATCAGGCTGGCCACATGCGCAAATTTGTTGGCTGCAATACCTACGGCATACAGGATGTCCGTCCAGCCGTGCTCCAGAAAATATTCCGCTTCTTTTAATGTGGATACCGTAATCGGCCCGCCCGGCTCAGTAACATAGCGCGCAACGTCGGCGGATTTACAGGTCTTCAAATGCGGTCGAAAGACAACCCCGAAAGGCTTCAGTTGCTTGCGCAATCGATTGATATTGTTTTCCATTTTGCTGCGATCAAGGACAAGCGCCGGCGTTTCGAGTTCGTTCAGTTGCATTTTCAGATCCTGGTTGTTTGCGAGCACAATAGCATTCCAGATTATATCGTGCACACCGCCGATAAAGCGGCGCTATACTAACAGGCAACGTTGTCTGGCCGTTCTGGTGCCGCTCTGAATGTAGAGCGCCAGTTCACGCGCCGGATCTCGCAACAATAGAAAAAATTAAAAGAGTCATATGCGCAACTTCGATTTTACTTCCTGGCACGGAATTCTGACGACAATCCTGGGACTGACGTTATTCACCCTGATGGGTGTTGGTGTGCGTGTTCTCATGATGCAGCTCATTCAGCAGCGCCGTGAACGCATGAACCGTCAGATCAATGAACGCCTTCGAACGCTGATCGCTGCCTATAAAGTGCTTGGCGGTTCGTTCACAGGTCGTCTCACCGTATCCCCTGCACACCTCAGAGATCTGAAAGCCACAGATGAAGCCGCCGAGTCAGACGAGAATAAGACAGGTGGATCTGAACGATCACGACGCGTTCGTGATGCGGTGGAAGCCGCGCTTTCCGATATCATCCTATTAGGAACCGAAGAACACGTCAGACTAGCCAGTCAGGCCGCAGTCGATATGGTTGCAGGTCGTCCGATACACACGGCAGAACTGGTTGTATCCCTGAGAAACTTTATCCGGACAGCCCTGGATCTGGGCGACATACCTGCAGAGGTCAATATTCCACTACAGGGGCCAACGCGGATACAAGCTGGCGGCAGCCGAGGCAAAAACGATGGCGGCGGCGCTGGCCGTTCCGGCGGCGGTGGCGGCGGAGGTGGTGGTGGCGGTGGAATGGGCATGGGGGCCGGAATGGGTATGGGTCTTGGGCTCAGGCACGAGACAGAAGATCCAAAACAGTTGTGATATCACAGAAGTGTCCAAGGCATTGGACAGCCGCCGCGCGACTTGCTACTATGATTTGCATTGTTGATTCAAACAGTGGATGAAAAAAAGATGCAGCTTTGCCTCCCTCCCTTGCAGGATATCACGCCTCCCTCCTTTACCATTCCACCGCTTGCGTGCGATACCCATGCCCATGTTGTGGCCGACGACAACAAGAAATATCCCTTTGTCAGCAACCGAAGCTACACGCCACCGGCTGCGCCCGAAGAGAAATATCTGAATATGCTCGAAAGCACCGGCATGCAACGCGGTGTACTGGTTCAGATCAGCGTGTATGGTGATGACAATCGCTATATGCTTGAAGTACTCAAGCGACATCCGGGCAAGCTGCGTGGTGTAGGTGTGGTTCGCGAGACCGTCACAGACCAGCAGCTTCGCGAGATGCACGAAGCCGGCGTTCGCGGACTGCGACTTAATGTCCTGTTCGGCGGCGGCACGGGATTTGATGCCATGGAAAAGCTGGCTCGCCAGATTGCCGATTACGGATGGCATATGCAATTTTTGCTTGACGCGCGGCAGTTGCCTGAACTACTGCCCAGAATGAAAAAACTGCCTGTTCCAGGGGTCATTGATCATATGGGCCATATGCCCGTAGCGGAAGGTATTAATCATCCAGGGTTCCGCGCGATGCAGGAGCTGATAGAAAATCACGGATGGTGGGTAAAACTGTCAGGCGCTTATCGTATCAGCGAAGATTTTCCCGATTTTGCTGACGTCGTACCATGGGCTCAGGCACTGATCAACACAAATGAAAACCGCATGGTCTGGGGTAGCGACTGGCCGCATGTTTCCATTCCCAAAATGCCGGACACTGGCCTGCTTCTTGCACAGCTTGAGAAATGGGCGCCGCAAGCCAGCCAGAGGCAGAAGATTCTGGTTGACAATCCGGCAGCACTTTATGATTTCACAGCCTGAACGCGCAACGACCGGAACGCGCGGTCAGAGGCTGACTATGATTTCCATATGGGTCGGCATTGAATAAATAAAGTTACAAGGGAGACGCGAGATGAACTGGTACAAGCAACTGAACCGGACTGAAAAGAATACGTTTATTGCTGCTTTTGGCGGTTGGGCCACCGATGCATTTGACTTCATGGTGTTCACATTTGTCATTACCGCAATTATCCAGCTATGGGGCATCAGTAACGCCGAGGCAGGATTGCTGGGCACAATCACCCTGCTCTTCTCCGCGATTGGCGGCTGGGGCGCGGGCATACTGGCCGACCGCTACGGCCGCGTACGCATTCTGCAAATCACCATCCTGTGGTTTTCGATTTGTACAGTATTGATCGGTTTCGCACAAAACTTCGAGCAGTTTTTCGTTCTGCGCGCACTTCAGGGACTGGGGTTCGGCGGTGAATGGGCCGTCGGATCCGTACTGATGGGCGAGATTATTCGTGCCGAACACCGAGGTAAAGCGGTGGGCACGGTTCAGAGTGGCTGGGCCATCGGCTGGGGGGTTGCTGCCCTGCTCTACACCGTCATGTTTTCGATTCTGCCAGCAGAAATTGCATGGCGCAGTCTTTTCTGGGTTGGCGTGATTCCCGCCCTGCTGGTGCTCTTCATCAGACGACATGTTCCAGAGCCGGAAATCTTCAAGGAAAAAGTGCTGCAGCAAAAAAATGTATCCAGCATGTGGGGCATTTTCGCGCCGGGAGTTTTAAAAACCACCCTTTTGACTGCGCTTCTGTGCACCGGTGTCCAGGGCGGATATTATGCGATTACGACCTGGCTGCCCACTTTTCTGAAGACAGAAAGACATCTCTCGGTTATGGGCACAGGCAGTTATCTTCTGGTCATTATTGCCGGATCGTTCTGCGGTTATATTACAGGCGCTTATTTTGCCGACAAATTCGGGCGCAAGGCCAATCTGATTCTGTTTTCTCTGCTGTCCGGCCTTTGCATCTATTTATATACAGAATTGCAACTGACCAACACGCAGATGCTGATTCTGGGTTTCCCCCTGGGTTTTGCGGCCTCCGGTATTTTCGGCGGTGTCGGCGCGTATCTCACGGAATTGTTCCCGTCTGCGATTCGTGCCAACGGACAGGGATTTGCGTATAACTTTGGTCGAGGCATTGGCGCGCTGTTTCCCGGACTGGTGGGTTATTTGAGTCAGTCCATGGGGCTGGCTGGCGCCATTGCTGCCTTTGCAACAGGCGCCTACGCGCTTGTGCTGGTTACCACTTTCCTTCTGCCCGAGACTAAAGGCAAAGAGCTGACAGACTGAGAAGGCGGCCAAAAAATCACAAATGTATGGGTCGTGCACGCCATAAACGTGTCAAAAACACAACAGATTTTCAGGGAAAATCACAATTGAGTGTATAATAAACAACGTGCAAGACCCTATAAGAACATAAATTTCACGCCCGGATTGTTGTTATTTCAGCAACATCGCACTCAGGCGCATCCATTGCCGTTGGTATGACCTTGTGAACCATACCCGTCATACGGTTAATTTCCTCACTTGATGGCGCCGGAAGCATCGTTTTCCGCATTTATCCATCGTGTCACACTGCTGCGCCAGTCAGGCAAGAGTTGGCATTGCAGCTTCAGCTCTCTGCGAAAGCGCCTGGCATCCGCATTTGCAAATACCGGCACCCTGCCGTGGTTCGTGTATTCGCGCTCAATTGTTGCGTCTCAAGCCATTGCATCCTGCCGTTGATTATTAATCTTTACAGGAGAACACTATATGGCAAAAGAAGAACTACTTGAAATGAGTGGCTCTGTCACCGAAGTACTGCCTGATTCCCGCTTCCGCGTTACGCTGGACAATGGACACCCAATCATCGCCTATACCGGCGGCAAAATGCGCAAGCACCATATCCGTATTCTGGCTGGCGATAAAGTTACCCTGGAAATGTCCCCTTATGATTTGAGCAAAGGTCGCATTACCTTCCGTCATATTGCTGGTCGTGCGCCTACAGGCCCCAGCCACCCACGTCGTCGAAACTAAAAAATTCTTAACCTGCCTTCC
>JAFAGQ010000081.1 GCA_023422555.1 Pseudomonadota bacterium | reverse complement strand
GCACGGGAACCGATACGGCCGCCAGCAATTCAGCGGTCAGATGGGTGAACACATCTTCGAGTCGCTTGACATCATCGGTTATGACCGACGATAGCTGACCAACGCGCTGGCGCCCAAACACGTTCAGTGGCAACTGTCGCAAATGATTGATCAGTCGCTCGCGATAAGACAGCGTCAGGTCATAGCTGCCCAGAAAACTGTTCATTTGGCTGAAGTAGGAAAACGCCATTTGTCCCAGCAAAAGGACAATCAGTACCAGCGCGGGTTCGACCCAGGAATAGGACTGCGGTTGTGTCGCAGCAAAAGGCGGCATACCAAGCAGCCAATACCAGGCAAGAAAATACGGTGCAATGGAAAAGGCACGCTCCACCACACGCAGGAACAGTCCGAGATAAATTTTTGCGGGAGGATGGCCACTGGCCTGGATCACACGCCGACAGGCACGTACAAATTCAGGCATGCGTTTTTTCTCCTGACTGGCTGACAGGCCCGGTCTGTTTTTCGCTATCGTGTTGCTGCGACGCCTGAGCCAGCCACATATTCCGATACAGAGGACAGGTCTGCATCAGGTGGGAATGCGCTCCGGAACCGACAACGCTGCCGTGTTCCAGAGCGACAATATTGGCCGCGTCCTTGATGGAATACAGGCGATGGGCAATGGTCAGCACGGTCAGATCGGGATACGTCCTGTGCAGGGTGTCATGGAAAGCCTTTTCTGTTCTGCTATCGGCAAACGCCGTGCTTTCATCAAGCACCAGTATCGGTGTATTTGCCAGCAGCGCACGCGCCACGGCAAGACGCTGGCGTTCTCCACCGGACAGTGTCAGCCCCCTTTCGCCAACATGCGTATTCCAGCCGTCCGGCAAACCATCGACAAACGCTTCGGCCTGCGCAACACGCAGGGCCTGCCGGACCTGTTCGTCGCTGGCCCTGGGATTGCCCAGCTTCAGGTTCGAAAGCAAGGTGCCGCGAAACAGGAACGCGTCCTGGGCCACAACGGCAATCGTGGCTGCGCGCTGCGCATCATTCATGTTTGCCAGCAGGCACTCACCCACTCTTATTTCACCCCGATCCGGTTCAATGAGTCCGCCGAGCAGACTCGCAATGGTACTTTTGCCGGCACCGGAGGGCCCCACCAACGCGGTCACCTGGCCGGCAGGAATCGTAAAGGACACATCACAGAGTACCGGGCGATCGACGTATGACAAGTGGACTCCCGTCAATTGCACATCAAACGACGTGCACGTCTGCCGGGGTTTCTCCTGGCGATCAGACATGGACAATACCGGTTGCATACGCTGTACGCCGCCGAAAATTTCCCTGATCTGCATCTGGAACCGCATCAGCTTCATCAAGGGTCTGACCATGCCGTTCCCAAGCACAACGGCAATCAACATGCCCGCCAGATCAATCTGTTGGCGCTGCATCAGCCAAAGTCCGACCGGCAGAACAACAATATTCGCATTGAGCATAACCACAAACAGAGACCAGCCAGGAACTGTACCGCGGGTGATATGGCGAACCAGTTCGTGGTAGCGCAACAATCCACTGTGCATACGAGCGAAGGACTGCGCACCCTGATTGAAGGTTTTCATGACGGGAATGCTGCGCAGATATTCCACCGACGCGGCGTTAAGTTCGCCGATGGCCTGCTGGTACTCGCTCATGTACTGGTCTACATTGCGCATGGTCAGAGCCTGAATGCCCACAGCCAGCAACGGCGCCGCGATGGCTGCCAGGGCAAGACGCCAGTCCACCCACCACAACACGGAAATCACCAGGATCGATGCCATCACGGCCGCCATCATCTCCACCAGATGATGAGCAATAAACTGTTCAATACGCTCAACATCCTGCATGACAAGCTGATTCAGAATGCCCGAGCTATGTTGCTGCAACCACGGCAATGGCGCTCTGGCCAGACACCGGATCAGCGTCTGGCGTGTGTCCATCAACACGCGATAGGCTGTCTGGTGACTAAGAAAATAGGCCAATGAATAAACAGCGTATTTGCCTGCCAGCGCCAATGCCAGCCAGCCTGCCAGCTGAAAAAAAACATTGGCGTCGGGCAAGCGGGGCAGCATAGTCACCGAATAACAGAGAATCAGAAACGGAACCAGCTCCAGCACGGCCGCGATCGCCGCGAGCAGGATTGCCGCACCCAGGGTTTTTCGATGCGCCCGCAGCAGCGTATTCAGAATTGACCAGGATGCGCTGTTGCGACTGTCCGCCATGCCGCCGTCTCCCCGAAAAATGACAAATGAAAATCCACAAGACCGGTCTTTCTGCCATTCCTGTCTTTGCATGGACAAGAGGAAAGCATAAAAAGGAAGAAATTCTATCTCTACCCGATTCAGTAACGCAATCCCCCGCAAGCGAACCATTTTTCCAGCAAAGAATATAAACATTGTTTCAAACTTGAATACCGATAGGGGCAATCCGGGTCCATTTCGGGTGGCTGGCAATCTCCCAATAGATAATGATTCTTATTCATAATTTTTTTTGTGCAATGCGCAAGCAGGGAGCTAGTCATGACAGCAGAGACCGTGCTGGCAGATGAGGTGATTACCACGCCTGATTTGAATGAAATTTATCGACGTGAAGGGTATTTGCAGCCCATTACATTGGGGCAGCACCTTGCGCGCTGGGCGCGGCAGTATGGGCCCAACGTCGCATTGATCGACTCGACAGGCCGTTATACATACGCTGATCTGGATGCCTGGGCAGACCGGCTTGCTACCGGCTTTGGCGGTCTGGGTATACGCCCTGGTGACGTGGTTCTTGTGCAGCTGCCCAACTGCGCGGCTTTTGCTGCCGTGTTGTTCGGACTGCTGAGAATTGGCGCGGTTCCTATGCTGGCCATGCCATCGCAGCGACTGCACGATCTGGAGAAACTGGCCGAACAGGGTCTGCCGGTTGCCTGCATCATGCCCGATCGATTTCTTGGATTTGATTACCGACCCATGGCAGAGGCGCTGAAACAGAGCAACCCGCAATTGCGTCATATCATTGTTGACGGAGAGGCTTCAGGCAATGTGCAATTGCGGACACTGGAAACAACGCCGGTCACCTCCCACACCGAACCGGACCCTTTCGGTACCGCCTTGTTGCTGCAGTCTGGCGGAACAACGGGGACACCGAAACTGATACCGCGCACCCATGCTGACTATGCCTATAATGCCCAGGCGTCTGCAAATCTGTGCGGGCTGAACGCAGAAAGCGTTTATCTTGCCGCACTGCCTATCGCGCATAACTTTCCCTTGTGCTGCCCCGGACTCATCGGCATCCTGTCTGTTGGCGGCCGAGTGGTGATGTCAAGAACGCCCAGCACAGACGATGCATTCCCATTGATCGAACGTGAGAAGGTGACCGTGACTGCGCTGGTGCCCGCGCTGGTGCAGTTATGGCTGCAATCAGGTGCGCAGGATGATACCGATATTTCCAGCCTGCAGCTGCTGCAGGTGGGCGGCGCCCGACTCCAGGCTGATCTTGCGGCGCAAGTCACCCCAACGCTGGGTTGCCGATTGCAGCAAGTATTCGGAATGGCGGAAGGGCTGCTTTGCTATACGCGTCTGAACGATCCGGATGAAGTCATTTTCAATACGCAAGGCAGACCCCTATCGCCTCATGATGACCTGCGCATTGTCGATGCTGACGGCAATGATGTCGCTGCCGGTGAAACGGGTGAACTGATTACGCGCGGCCCGTATACGATTCATACCTATTACCTTGGTGACAGATACAACGCAGGCGCCTTTACACCTGATGGCTATTACCGTTCCGGGGACATCGTAAGGCGAACGCCGCAAGGGAACATACTTGTTGAAGGCAGGCTCAAAGAGCAGATCAACCGGGCGGGCGAAAAAATTGCCACCGCAGAAATCGAACAACTCTTGCGGGATCATCCCGACATCCAGGATACCGTTGTTATTGCGGTCCCGGACACCGAGCTGGGTGAGCGCAGTTGCGCCTTTATCATTCCGGTTGACAACACGCCGAGCCTGCCGCAATTGCATACCTATTTGCGCAGCAGAAATCTGAGCAGAAACAAACTGCCGGATCAGCTGGAGAGCATTGCGGCATGGCCCCTGACCACTGTGGGCAAAATCGACAAAAAGCGCCTGCGGCAACTGGCAGGCCATTCGGTGACGCGTCAACGCTTTCTTGAAAAAACGGTTGTCATGCAAAGCTCACCACTGGATATGGCGGCAGACATTGCGCGTATTCTGGGTGATGCCCGTTACACGATCTACGAACATCAGGGTCAATGGTCCATCGGCATCGATTCATTGGCAGAAATCGCTGTGTATACGGACCACGTTACGCTCGATACCGAGGGTCATCATCAGCGGTGGCCAATGTCATGCTTTGCGTCAACACTCTCACAGGCCACAGACGCTTTGCCATTCGAAGACTTCCGACTTTACGGCGTTGCCCGTTTCGAACTTGCACGATTGATTCACGATCTGCCTGTGTCTGACTCCCAGCCCCTGCTCCAATTGACGGTCCCCGCGATCGAACTGAGAATTGAACAGGAACAGGTCGTCGTACGGGCCACACAGCAAAGGCTGCTGGAGGAATGGGCGCATCGCCTGAGCACGCTTGCGTCCGGTGAAGTCGTTGAACAAACCGTCAGTGCGCCTGCGCTGGCCGATATTCGAAACGCGGACGCCGATGCATACAAAGAACGTGTTGCAGCCGCAGTCAGGCAGATCCACGCAGGCGACTACGAAAAAATCATACTCTCCCGCAGCGTACCGGTGACGGTACCGATAGACATTGTTGCCAGTTACCTTGCCGGACGTCGCGCCAATCAGCCCGCCCGTTCATTCCTGCTGCAGCGCGATGATATGCAATGCGCCGGTTTCAGTCCGGAAACGGTTGTGGAAGTCGCAGCCGATGGATGGATCAGCACCCAGCCACTGGCCGGCACTCGCAGAATCGGCGATAGTGAAGAAGACACCGAGCGCCTGTGCAATGAGCTGCAGAACGACACCAAGGAAATTGCGGAACATGCGGTGTCCGTCAGACTGGCAATTGAAGAATTGCAGCAGGTCTGCGCCGCCGATAGCGTTCAGGTTGCCCAGTTCATGCAAGTGTGCCGACGCGGCACGGTGCAGCATCTGGGTTCCCGGGTAAGAGGTCAGCTCGGCCCCGACAAAACCGCCTGGCATGCATTCCAGGCGCTGTTCCCTGCTGTCACTGCATCCGGCATTCCAAAACACGAATCAATCGATGCCATCGGCCGTCTTGAACCCTTTGCCCGTGGCCTGTACAGCGGTTGCGTGCTGATCGCGGACAGCAACGGTGCGCTGGATGCCGCTTTGGTGCTGCGCTCGCTGTTCCGGCAACAGGATCGCACCTGGCTGCATGCCGGTGCCGGCGTTGTCGCCCTGTCCACACCCGAACGCGAACTGGAAGAGACATTTGAAAAGCTTACCAGCGTTGCTCATTTCCTTGTTGAGGCAAAGAGACCCGCATGATTCGACAGCAAACAGAAAGACAAATGCGCAACGATGCCAGTGACGATCTGCAACCCGCACAGATTCGCGATCAGATCCGGGCGTTGCTGACCGAACCCGATACCGTTTTTTCCGATGATGACAATCTGATTGAATTGGGAATGGATTCGCTGGGGCTGATGAAACTGGTCGGCCAGTGGCGTAAGGCCGGCAGGAAAGTCAGTTTCGCGGAATTGATAGAGATGCCGATGCTGCGGCATTGGTGGCCTTTGCTTGCCAGCGAACCAATCGCCGTTGAGACGACAGCAAGTGCCCATGGGGAATCATTCGATGTGACTGCTCCCTTCGAACTGACCGATGTTCAGCACGCATACTGGATAGGCAGGAACGACGAACAGATGCTGGGTGGAGTCGGTTGTCACGCGTACCTGGAACTGGCAGGGCATGACCTTGATCCTCAACGCCTGGAGAACGCGTGGAATCGGCTGCTTGAGCATCATGGCATGCTTCGTGCCCGCTTCGATAGCCTGGGTACCCAGTCAATCGCAACACAAGCACCTGCTGACTCGCGCAAGGTACATGTACATGATCTGCGGCAACAGACGCCAGCATCTATCGAGGTACAGCTTCTGACCTTGCGTGAACGCCTGTCTCATCGCCGGCTCAACGTAGAACGGGGTGAAATTGCCGGACTCTCGCTGAGTCTGCTGCCCGCCAACCTGACGCGACTGCACATAGATGTTGACCTGCTGGTGGCAGATGTGCAAAGCCTGCAGATCATTCTTCGCGATCTGGCCATGCTCTACGAGCGGGATGAAACGCCGCCCGCGCCGGCACACTGGCATTTCGGTCAGCATTTGCATGATCGCAAACGCATTCAGGCAGAGACGGATACACACAACGAAGCACGCGAATACTGGCAGGCCCGTCTGGCCACGCTGCCAGGCCCCCCGGGTCTGCCGCTGCGCTGCGCACCGGAAACGATAGAACGCCCGCATTTCACGCGTCGCCAGCATTATCTGCCAATGCAATCATGGTCGCGAATCAAGCGCTTTTGCGCCGCTGCGCAGGTTACTCCTGCCATGGTTCTGGCGACAGCCTATGCCGAGACGCTGGCGGCATGGAGCAGTACACCGGAATTTCTGCTTAATCTGCCGCTCTTTGATCGTCATGGAGATACGCCGGGTCTGGACGATGTGGTGGCCGACTTCACCAATCTTTTACTGCTGGCGGTCGACTGCAGTCAGACCATGTCCTTTGCTGATCGCGCACGAGCGCTGCAGACGCAATTTCACGCGGATGCCGCGCATAGCGACTGGTCGGGCGTCCGGGTCCAACGTGATCTGGCGCAAATGCGCAATGGCGATCGCACATTCGCGCCTGTTGTGTTTGCCTGCAATCTGGGTATGCCCCTGGTTGAAGAGCAGACACAGCGTGCACTTGGCAAACTCGATTACATGATCTCTCAGACGCCGCAGGTCTGGCTGGATCACCAGGTCTATGACAAGGATGGAGGCGTTCTGCTTGCCTGGGACGCTGTGGACGGTTTGTTTCCCGAAGGCATGATTGAATCCATGTTCCAGGCCTATGTGCAGTTGCTGACACAACTGGCTGACAGTGAACAGGCCTGGAGTGATCCGCTGCCGGTACAACTGCCTGCGTCCCAACAGGCCGTGCGCCACGCCGTCAACGCAACGGCAACGCCTCTGCCTCCTCGTACCCTGCACCTGCCGGTGTTTGAACAGGCCCGTCTGCGCCCGGATCATGCTGCCCTGATCGACAGCACCACCGGACAGACGCTGGACTACGCAACACTGAGCCACCGCGCCATGCAGGTCTGCGCGCTGCTGCAACAGCAGGGCGTACAGCCTGGCGAGCCCGTGGCCGTCACCCTGCCTCGTGGTATCGATCAGGTCGTGGCCGTGCTGGGTGTGCTCGCCGCCGGCGCATGCTATGTGCCTATCGGCATTGCTCAGCCTGCTGCCCGCCAGCAACGCATTCATCGTCGCGCAGGTATCAGACGGGTTCTGGGCCGAGAGACTTCATCCTCTGTCGTTTGCGACCATGATGTGGTCTGGCTCGATATCGCAGACGCGTGTTCGCTAACACCAGCCCAGGAACCCGCGTCTGTCGCACCGTCGTCTCTGGCCTATATCATTTTCACCTCCGGCTCCACCGGCGAACCCAAGGGCGTGGAGATCTCGCATCAGGCCGCCGCCAACACTCTGGATGATCTGAACCAGCGCTTTCACGTCGGCCCCGATGATCGCATCCTGGCCCTCTCGGCACTGGACTTCGATCTGTCTGTCTACGATCTGTTCGGCCTGCTCGGTGTAGGAGCTACTGTGGTGGTGCCTGCTGAAGATGAACGACGCGATGCGGCTGCCTGGCTCGACCTGGTGCATCGTCACCACATCACGTTATGGAACAGTGTACCGGTACTGCTGGACATGCTGCTCATCGCCGCCGAAGGCGATGCGCGCGCCCTGCCCCTGAGGCTGGCCATGGCCTCGGGCGACTGGATCGGACTGGATCTGCCCGCGCGTCTTGCCCAGCAGGCACCACAGGCCCGCTTCATTGCCATGGGCGGGGCCACCGAAGCAGCTATCTGGTCCAATCTGTGCGAGGTTCCGGTACCCGTGCCAACCGAATGGCGCTCCATCCCTTACGGCACACCGCTGGCCAACCAGCAATACCGGGTGGTCAATGCGCAGGGGCAGGACTGCCCTGACTGGGTCCCCGGTGAATTGTGGATTGGTGGCGCTGGCGTGGCCAACGGCTACCGCGGCGATGAACAGCGTACCGCGGCCGCCTTCGTCTCGCACAACAACCAGCGCTGGTACCGCACTGGCGATATGGGACGCTACT
>JAFAGQ010000056.1 GCA_023422555.1 Pseudomonadota bacterium | reverse complement strand
GTTTTAACATTAAGAGAATTAGATGAAAGTAATGACGGTATTTGGGACGCGTCCTGAAGCAATCAAAATGGCACCGCTTGTCAAATTACTTGAGCAGCAAGAGGACGTCCAAAGTGTGGTTTGCGTGACTGCACAACACCGACAAATGCTCGATCAGGTCATGGAATTGTTCGAGATAATTCCAGACCATGACCTGAATATCATGAAACCTGGTCAAACGCTTGCAGGTATTACAACTGAGATTCTGAATCGAATTGAAATTGTGCTGACCGAGGACAGACCTGATCTTGTATTAGTTCATGGCGACACCTCTACGACTTTCGCCACGACTTTGGCAGCCTATTATCATCGTATTCCTGTGGGTCATGTAGAAGCGGGGCTGAGAACAGGCAATATCTATTCTCCGTGGCCGGAAGAAGCTAATCGGAAGCTTACAGGTGCGCTTGCTAAACTACATTTCGCACCAACTGATCAGTCAAAAGCTAATCTGTTACTAGAAAATATTGAAGAAAGCGAGATTACGGTCACAGGTAATACAGTAATCGACGCTTTGCTTTGGGTCAAAGAAAAGCTTGAAACTGACCCGGCATTGTCCACTTCTATCAGTAGCGAGTTCCCTTTTCTACGAGATAACGCCAAATTGGTGCTAATTACCGGGCACAGACGCGAAAATTTCGGCGATGGATTTGTTCGAATCTGCACCGCCATTAAATCGCTTGCAGTCAGGTTTCCTGATGTCGATTTTGTTTATCCTGTGCACCTTAACCCGAATGTGCGCGAACCTGTTGGTCGGATACTTGATGACGTCCCAAATGTTCATTTGATTGAGCCGCTGGACTATTTACCGTTTGTCTATTTGATGACCCGCTCAACTGTGATTCTGACTGATTCGGGCGGTATTCAAGAGGAGGCGCCTTCTCTCGGCAAACCCGTGTTAGTGATGCGTGATACGACGGAGAGACCCGAGGCGGTGGCCGCCGGAACGGTAAAGCTGGTAGGCACTGATGCTGACAAAATTGAAAAAGAAGTTGCCATTCTGCTTACAGATCAAGATGCATATACTCTCATGAGCGTAGCGCACAACCCGTATGGTGACGGTAAGGCGTGTCTGCGCATTGTGGATGCAATACGAAAGCAATATTTGTAAAACCAAGCAGTAAGAAACAATCGACAGGTGAATTAATGACAAATCGAACAGACGACGCTATTACTATTTCGGTGATTGGTCTGGGATATATTGGGCTTCCAGCGGCCGCCATGTTTGCTTCGCGCAAAGTGAAAGTTATTGGTGTGGACGTCAATCAGCATGCAATCGATACTATTAATCAGGGGAAAATCCATATAGTTGAACCTGAACTTGACATGATCGTCCAGGCGGCAGTGATCGGCGGCTTTCTTAAAGCGACGAGTAAGCCTGAGTCAGCCGATGCATTTTTGATTGCTGTGCCCACACCGTTCAAAGAAAATTACGAACCCGATTTATCATATGTGCTTGCAGCATCGAATTCGATTGCTTCAGTTCTTAAAAAAGGCGATGTTGTAATTCTTGAGTCCACATCGCCGGTGGGTACCACTGAAAAGATGGTTGAGGTCCTGTCAAAGGCAAGGCCTGATCTTCGTTTTCCTAGTAAGGAAAATCAGGATGATGTTGACGTGCACGTTGCGTATTGCCCGGAACGAGTATTACCTGGACACGTGGTTCGCGAATTAGTACAAAACGATCGAATTATCGGTGGGCTGACACCAAAATGCTCGCAAAAAGCGATTGATGTCTATCGAATCTTCGTAGAAGGCGAGCTTTTGGTTACTGATGCACGTACTGCAGAGATGAGCAAATTGACCGAGAATTCTTTCCGGGATGTAAATATTGCGTTCGCTAATGAGCTATCTCTAATTTGTGACAAGCTTGAAATCAACGTCTGGGAATTGATCAAGTTGGCAAACCACCACCCTCGCGTGAATATTCTTCAGCCGGGATGTGGCGTTGGAGGACATTGCATTGCAGTTGACCCGTGGTTTATTGTAAATAAAACGCCGGAAGAGGCAAGAATCGTGCGGACGGCGCGGGAGATCAACGATCATAAGCCTGAATGGGTCCAGGAGAAAGTTGATGCCTTAATACAAGAACTGGTCACAGATGGTAAGAATGCCGCTGATCTTCGCATCGCGTGCCTTGGCCTGGCATTCAAGCCCGATATTGACGACTTGCGTGAGAGCCCAGCCCTGGAAATTACTCGTGCTCTCGCGACAAAATACAATGGACAGGTTACGGCAGTTGAACCAAATATTGAGAAATTACCGCAGTCTTTAATGAACACTGGGCTTCGTCTGGTAGATTTAGACCAATCTATTGCAAACGCTGATGTTATTGTTGTTTTGGTTGATCATAAGCAGTTCAAGGAACTGAAACCGGCCATCAAACCGAGCCAACGTCTTTTTGACGCTAAAGGAATTTGGCTCTAGAAAGGGGGCGCAGGAGAGTGAAATCGGTGTTATATCATCGTTTGATTCTGATTTGAATTTAGTAGCTCGCTGCGTATTTTTCGAAAAGTGCTTATCGGCTGAGGGAGGCTAAGTGTTATTGGCAATTTAGCTTTCTTCAGTCTGATTTAACCTGGAACCCAGACTGAGATCGAATAATAGGAATGCGTAATAATGGAATTGTCAGACAAACCCGACGACGATAAAGACAACGAGCTATATATTGTCAAACTAGAATATGAATTGGATCGCGTCAGGCAGACCCATCAACTGACCGAGTCCATTTGGAACGATAAAGAAGAAACATTAAATTCCATTATTGCCGAGCAGAAGCAGGTGATATCTCTGCTTGAGTCGCTCCTAAAGAGTAATCAGCAATATTATGAAGATCTTCAGAAGAGCAGTCTGAGAAAAGAAGATGCTTTCAAGTCGGTCAATGAAGAAATTGAAAAAACACTGTCACACACATCCCTTCAAATCGATTCGTTGTCGAGAAACGTGGAGAAGGCAGAACTTGCGCTGGAAGATAAAAACGTAGAGATTGCAGAAAAAAATGCTCAAATCGAGAAGTATGAAAGCCAGTTAAGTGACTTAAAATCCAATTACGTTCGAATTCAAAGTGAGTTGGCACAAGTCAATGATCAGCAAGAGAAAATCAGTTCATCTTATCGAGAAGCAGAGAGACTTTTTGCCGAAACGAGAAAGCAACGCGATGGATTCAAGCGCGCGCGAGACCATTTGCAGCAAACAAATGATGTGCTTGTGCAGACGGCAAAAAAAGCTGAAGCACAGTCAGCAAAGCGAGAGTTGGAGCTGCAACAAAAGGTATCTGAGACCGTCCGATTGTACGAGACCGGTCGACAGGCGAGGGAAGAACTTCAGCGGACCGTCGATCAGCAATCTCAAGATCTTCAACGCCTGAAATCTGAGAGAGTTCGACAGCTGGAAGAGATCGAGGGGTATCGCCATCTCAGCGAAGAGTCTGAAAGGTTGCAACGGGAGGTCGAAGAATTATCTAGGAATCTCGCGCGTCTGCACAAAGAGAATACTGACATGCAGAACGCGAGTGTCGCGCAGAATCAGTCCCATCAGCTCGCTTTGAGTCAACTGGAAGAGAAATATGATTCTATAATTCGAGCGAATGAGGATACATCGCAAGCGCGACTTAAGGAACTTGAGAGTAAATTGACTTTTGAACTGTCTAAGCGCGCTGAACTTGAGAAGAAGTTTGAAAGAGCAAGTATCAATCTAACAGGACTTTTTGCAAGAGAACAGCGTTACAAACAGAACATCAGTGCGCTCGAAGATCGTATTGTGAGTGAGCGTGAAAAGGCTTATCAGACGATTTCTTATCAAGTCGGTTACGCGTTCATGCAGGCTGGTAAGTCAGTTAAGGGTTTTTTTCGCTTACCAGCACAGCTATTTCGCATACGGAAACAGTCGCGTCTTAAAAAGACGCAACTGGAAGATAAAAAAAAAATAATACGTCTCGAAGCTCCTCTACCAACCGCGATCTCGGTTCAAGCTGATAACAGTGTTAAGAAAGTAGCGGGCAATGTAAAAGAAACACCAAAAGACGGCAAGCTTCGTATAGCCGCGATTATGGACGAGTTCACCTTTCATTCCTACAGTCCGGAAGCTGACGTCCTCCAATTGCATCCCGAGTCGTGGAAAGAACAACTCCAGGATTTCAAGGCTGAAATTTTATTCATTGAGTCGGCCTGGAATGGGCTGGATGGGCTTTGGAAGTCAAAAATCAGTAATGCAGACCCTTCAATCATAGAAATCATTGAATGGTGTCGAGCAAATAACGTTCCAACGCTCTTTTGGAACAAAGAGGACCCTGTTCATTTTTCGACTTTCCTGCCTATAGCTAGTCGCGTGGACGTAGTATTTACGACCGATGTCGATTGTTTGGCTAGATATAAAAAATCAATCGGGCATGACAGAGTTTATTTGCTCCCCTTTGCTGCTCAGCCATTAACCCATAATCCTATCGAAAAATATGAACGTAAGGATGCATTCAATTTCGCCGGCTCGTATTATTTGCGGTACCCTGAGAGGCAGCGAGATTTCGCATCGCTAATCGACACCGTAAAGCAAATTCGTCCACTGGAAATTTACGATCGCAACTTCGAAAACCCGCATCCTCATTATTTATTCCCTGAAAAGTACCGGGATTACATTATTGGATCTCTACCGTTCGAGCAAATTGATAAAGCGTATAAAGGATACCGTTATGGTATTAATATGAATACCATTAAGCAGTCTCAGACGATGTTCGCAAGACGTGTCTTTGAGTTACTTGCGTCCAATACTGTTGTAGTATCGAATTTCTCCCGCGGAGTAAGGCTGATGTTTGGCGATTTGGTCGTTTCTTCAGATAACTCGCATGAAATCAGCGAGCGACTAAGAAGAGTATGTGGCGATGAGTTGGAATATAGAAAACTGCGCTTGCTTGGCTTGCGCAAGGTCATGAAGGAACACACATACGCGTCGCGATTACAATACATAAGCGAAAAAGTGCTCGGCCGCCCGCTCGCTGGTCAATGCCCTGAGGTAATTCTCGTTGCACAAGCTAAGAATGAGAATCAATTTGATAAATTCTTGAACGATATTGCACGGCAGACATACAAAAATATTCGTGGGATTGTCCTCGCATCCAAAAATATTCATACTGATCAACCAAATGTGATAGCGGTACACGGATTGGAAGACCTGGAGAAGCAATTTGCGTTGTTCCCCAGAGATAGCTTTGTCTCCTTCATTTCCAATGAGGATTATTACGGCCCAAATTATGTATTAGATCTGGTATTGGCTGAGCGTTACTCCGCTGCGGACGCATTTGGGAAGCCAGCCCACTATCAATGGAAGAAGGATAATATTTCCTTAATTGCAGACGGCACACAGTACTCGAAAGCGGACGACATGGCAGCCCGTTCTTCAATTATTCGAACTTCGTCATTGACGAGCGAGGCATTCTCGCAAGCAGCTCAGAGCATAGACGACTATGTTTTCAAACTTCCGGATATGTTGGGTCTCGATGAGTTTGGTTACTGCAAAAATGGTGAAACGGGGGATGCAGAAGTAGTAGCCCGTCGCGTCGGTGACAGCGCGTTGAGTAATCAGGGTATGTCGCTTGAAAAAGATATATCAAACGTCGCATCACATATTACTTTGCCGGATAATCCGCCTCAAACTAATTTGCCACAGATCACGGCAGCAGCCATCGCTCAAAGAATTCCGAAATCTCAAGATCCACTGGTTCAGTGGAACATGAAACGGGGAGCATTTCATATTGTTTCGAAGCTGACTGCCGAGAAATTTGTATATATTTATTCCCGGCAAATTTACACGCGTGCGGAAATGAACATGGTGCTGAACAGTCAATTTAAACTGGAATGTGAAGCGACATGCCAGCTAAAATCTGTTTTCGAGTTTCAGGACGCGGATGGGAAGAAGATCGCGCACTCGATGAGTGCAGCTGGTGATTTTAACTCCTTGGCAATTCCTGAACATTGCACTCAAATTCGGTTTGGTCTGCGCGTTCAGGGCCCCGGTGAAGCATCCATTACACGACTAATATTAGGGAACTACGGGCAAAAGCCCGCCGCAATCATTAGTTCATCTCCCTATCTGGTTTTGACAAAACAATACCCTGATTATGATGACCTGTATAAGTACGGATTCTTGCACACTCGTTTGCGAGCATATAAAGCGGCGGGGCTGAACGTCGACGTTTTCCGAATTACTAAAGAGGACGGAAATATCTATCGAGAGTTTGAAGACGTTGATATTGTCTCAGGTGATGCAAACCTCTTGGATGCGACCTTATCTACTGGTCAATATCGAAATGTTCTTGTTCATTTGCTTGATGAGAAAATGTGGAGTGTGCTTCGTAAATATCTGGATCGGGTTCACGTTACTGTCTGGGTTCATGGGGCTGAAATCCAGGTCTGGCAAAGGCGGCAGTTTGAATTCGAGCGTATGGGAGCTGAAGAAGTAAAAAGACAGAAGCGTCTGAGCGATAAAAGACTTAAGTTCTGGCAATCGATCCTGAAAGACCCGCATCCTAATCTCAAGCTTGTATTTGTTTCTGAGTATTTCGCAAAGGAAGTTGCAGAAGATTTCTCAATTGACCTAAGAAAGGTTAATTACGATATTGTGCATAATTTTATAGATGGTGAACTTTTTCCGTATCGTCAAAAGAGTCCTGATCAACGAAGAAAATTACTTTCGATTCGCCCTTATGCAAGCAGGAAGTATGCAAATGATTTAACGGTTAAGGCGATTCTCGAACTATCGAAACGAGATTTTTTCTCGGATTTAGAGATTGCGCTTTACGGTGATGGTGAATTGTTTGAGGAGATAACGAACCCTTTGAAAGACTTCCCTAATGTCAAGCTGCATCGACGCTTTCTGTCTCATCGAGAGATTTCCGAACTGCATAAAGAGTATGGTGTATTTTTGTCGCCCACGCGAATGGACTCGCAGGGTGTTTCCCGCGATGAGGCGATGTCATCCGGCCTAGTGCCTGTCACCACAAGGGTGACCGCTATTCCTGAATTTGTTGACGCGGATTGCGGTATGCTTGTGGAGGGTGAAGACTATATTGCTATGGCCGATGCAGTTGAGAAGCTCTATCGAACACCTGGAGAGTTTATACGTCTATCCAAAAATGCAAGTGATCGTGTGCGTTGTCAAAGTGGACTTGAGGCGACTATTATGAAAGAGGTCAAAATCATTACTCGGGCCGATATTCGCTGACAAGGCGAATGATGAAAATTTGTATTCTAGATTCGGATGATTAACTAAATTGGATACCCAGAAGCGACAACTAGTCGTTGGTAAACGAACCATCGATTATTATTTAACACCTGCTGAAACCCCAAATCGGCCAATTCTTATCATATTGCACGGTCAGGGTTACGTGGAGCGGCCATCGCAATTTAAGTCTGCGAACTGGAACGTAGTTTGTCCGATTGATAATTTTGGCTACAAAGGAATGGGCTGCTGGTTTTTAGGTGAATTAGGAGATTTTTTTTGGCTTGATGCGATGAAAGCCATCATTGACCAGGTGCGGGCAGAGACCGGCACTGGAAGACTTTATTTTTGGGGATCCAGTATGGGTGGTTATGGAGGACTTCTGCATGGTAAGCTGAATCATGCGACTGCTGTCTATGCTAATGTTCCGCAGACTGTTTTGTTGGGTTCGACTTATTCTGAGCGAGGGTCAAAAATTTATTTTGACCCAATGTTTGGAGATGATGTTGATCCCCGATTCAATGACCTGAAAGTACTGTATCAAACTCGTTCCCGGACAAAATTGTTTTTATGCTTCAATCAGTTGGAACGTGGTAATTATTTTGAGGAACAGGGTCTTGCTTTTATATCTCAATTAAACAAGGTTCGACATAAATTTTATCTTGAGGTCCGGCCACTCGAGGCTCATGGTAAAAATCATGGGGTGTCGGAGACACTGGCTCTGTTTAAAAAATTTGCGGATTGATGCGAAAATTCGGCTCTAAATCTTCAATCATGCACAACAATTCAATTGAGCACGTTGGATTAAGTTAATCTGAACGTAAATTCTCATTGCACATTGATGAAGTTTTTTCGACCTTGTATCTCTTCACCGGTCGAGTTCGTTGATGTCTGATAATGAGCGCTAAAGCTTCTGCGTCTTAACTAAATTTTTGACGCTTATTGCTTCTGAGCAGACTTCATCGCGACGATGTTCTGCTGAATAACACTCAATATTTATAGATAATATATGCAATCGAATAACGTAAATAATGATAGTAGTGGCGAAAATAAAAGCTCTGTAATTACTGCTCTCTACGCAGAACGTCTTGCGGATCTGAAGAGCTCGGCGTTGATAGCAAGCGGTAAAGCGATGCTTGATAACCAACTGTGGAATGCGGGAGGGTATTACCAACCCGTTAATTTGACTTTACCTATGGATTGGACTATTGATCCTTTCAAGGATCGAACATGGAAGTGGTTTCTGCATCAGTTTGAATTCGCTAAAGGTTTGCTTGCATATGACCTGGCCCATGATGTTCAGTCAGGCTTCGAATTACTGAAAGAGTACGTACAATCGTGGGCTGATTCATACCTGAATGACCTTTCAGACACAGATTCCGCGTGGCACGATCATGGAACTGCATTGCGTGCGCGGAATTTGTTGCTGCTATTGGCATATATGCAATGTAGAAATATGGATAATAGTCAATTCTTTTCCGAATTGACAAATATTCTAAGTAAACATATTCAGGTACTCTTAGAGGATTCTTTCTACTCAAAAGGCACAAATCATGGTCTGGACCAAAATATCGTTCTGTTCGAGCTCTTGAAAGAGCTCCAAGGAAAGGTCATGATTGATGGGGCAATTGAGAAAGCTAGTGCTCGTGTAAATTATGAAATTTCCAAAGCATTTGCGGCAGACGGAGGACACATTGAAAATAGTGCCGCTTATTTAACATTTGGACTAAAGCAGGCTGTAGATGCCCTGCATATTGGATATGCTTACGACGGTAAAAATAGCTTGATTAAAATGCCGATCGGAATGCTTGAGAGAGCTACTACAGCGCTTACGCATACCACTCGTCCAGACGGTAAATTGCCTTTAATAGGTGATACCTGTGATTATCGGGTGCGAGATATATTTCGAGACATGAAACCGGATAACTATCAGCAGTTTTTGTACTCGATAAATAAAGGGGCGCGGGGAACAATTCCAGAGTCAACTGACCTTGTTTTAACGGAGAGTGGCTGGGCAATTTTCCGCTCGACATGGGAAGCCGATGAGCATAACGAATTCACGAATCAATTACATTGCGTGTTCAAGTGTGGATTCCTGAGTAATTACCATCGACATGATGACGATTTGTCGTTTGTTCTCTTCAACAAAGGGAAAGACTGGATAGTTGAAGGCGGTTTATATAAGCATTCTCGTACTGACCCGTACAGATTATATTTTCGATCGGCAAAAGCCCATAATATATCTATGCCATTCAGATCCAAAGCGACAAGAATGCTGGAAGACTCGAAGGAAACGGGAATAGTTTCGTTTGAAAGATTCGGTAATATTTCAACTGTTAGGGCTCACAGTAGCATGTTCACAGGGTATCGATCAACGAGAGAACTGCAATACAACCGTGAAAATAACAAAATAACCATCACGGATATAATAATTCCGATCAGTACTGAGAGAGAGCGACATATTGACCAACTATTGCAAACTAAATCTGTTACCTACGTAACGAGATTTCTAGTGCCGGAAGAGAAAACGGTAATATTTGAACAGAGAAACGGAATTTGCCGGATTAAGGATGGTAACGATATTCTATCAATTACTTGTATTGGAGATCTTCCTAAATTTAAGATAACCGTTGGACAAACGAACCCCGATATTAATGGATGGATATCGCATCGACCTAACAAATTGAAGCCATGCCAGGTAATTGAGTTTTTTCATTACGGGCGGACGCTTGATATGAGATATGAACTCAATTGGAATTGAGATTTGGCCTTATTCAGATTGAATTTGTTTATTCGCAGTCGATGCGGATTAGTACTATTACATAACTGAAATTGGCCTAACCTAAATATAGAAACCTGGGAATAAACAGAATGAACAACTTCAACCTTTTATTAGGTTTGGTGTTTGCCGTATACGTAGTAATTTTGGTTGTTATTGCGGTCCGAAAGCACGAGCCAAGACAAACTAATTTAAAGCTTAAAAAAAGCCGTGATCCGATAATATTAAATGAGCAGCACGAGGATCTTATCTCTGATGTCACCGCAACGGACGAAGACGGAAGTACGGTGATTACCTGGAGAATGCCATCAGATGAGGACGTGGTGCTCGTAAAAATTTACGCTCGCGTTTCCAATAATCCAGCCGCTGCACTCGCTCGTCGTGAAATTCCTAAGTCGGGTAACGAGTTTGAAAGCGTCAAGCTTTATCGGAATGGCAAACGTCATTGGTATTGGATTACGTTGGTCTATAGAAACGGAAATGAATCAGAGAAACAATTTGTCGATGTAGTACCCAACACAGATGATTAGATTGCTCGTTTTCTTATCTGGAATATAAGGTATTCGTTGTCAATGCACCTATGGAAATTAAAAATAACAAACCTGGAATGAGAGAGAACCCATATAACGATCTTTCGCAGTGGGAAATGCCCATCTATTATTGTGAATCCATTCGAGATGCAGTGGACGGTGGATTTCCTTCCGATGGTATTTATCGTATATCACTTGATCGTGGGTGTGTACTTGACGTGCTGGTTCAGAATATGGCGTCAGTCGTTACTTCAGGCTCAGTTCTAATCGGACTTAATGGGGCGGTGACTCAGCGGGAAAAGAAGAAGGGTCCATTCTTTTCTGGAACCTCAATCACTAAGGGCATGGGTACGCCATCTATTTCAATTTCGGATCCGTCGTTGGATATCGATGGGAAGGTCGGACTTGCCTGGTATGCCGGTAATGAAATGGTTCCAGACCTTCCTCTTCGTATTGCTGAGATCATCAACGGTTTCGCTGATAGATATAGTGTCAGGCCGATCTTGTTCGGTGGTTCTGGTGCGGGTTTCGCCGCACTTAATATTTCGACATACTTGAGCGTATCTCATACAGCACTCGTGTGGAATCCTCAGACGCGTATAGTTAAGTACTTTGCGAGATTTGTTGAAAAGTATCTGAAATCTGCATTTCCGAGATTGTGGTCAAAAATGTATACAAGAGCTGCATTCTTAAGAAGCGATCCGGAGCCTTTTCTGAAGAGTGTGTTAGACAGATCAGGTGTTTCGCATAGTCTTGAAGGAAAACGTGCAAATCAACTTGCCCAGGTGCTGTATTTGCAGAATCGGGATGATTGGCATGTAGTAATACACGCAGATCCGTATTTGCGTCAATTCGGTAGCTGGCGTCGAATCGGGTCTTCCTCGTTTATTGCAGAAAATATACCCTTTGGGGTGGTATTTGGAAACTGGGGCAAAGGCCACGTAGCTCCTCCACGGGAAGTGATATATCAGCTATTGGAGTTCTGTACCGCTAATTCAGAATTATTTTCTGATGAACGTTCAAATATTTTCTCGCTATTTGCTAAAGATTCCTATTACCAATGGGACTTATGTGATTTTGACCGCAATTCAAGTGCTGTAAGGGAAACCGCTGATGAGGTGGAGGCTGGCAGGAAAAGTCATACACACGAGGGAACATTAGAGCTGAACGTTGTTTATTCAGATTCGACATCAACTGTGCTGGCCGAACTTAACACTTATTCCGACTCTGTGGCTGAGAAGGAAGGTACGTATGCTTTCTATCTACTGCAAAATGGGACGAGAGTGCAAACTCGTTGGTATGAACGTAAACCATATGTCACATTTGAAGTAAAAAATATAGTCAATGCAGGGGGAGAGTTAGAGGTCGTCGCATTTTCAAAAAGCAAATCAGGTGTGGTTAAACGGGTTCGCAGAATGGTATCGATAGGGTAAAACGCTTTTTCCAATCTAGACTATAGTACTCAGCCGTAGTATTGCAACATGAATTCGCTTACTCTGCTTAACTACTCATATTTATTCCACCAATTTCTTCAATATGTAATTAGAATGTAACAAAATCAGCAAGTGTATTTTATTTAAACCTTACTCCTCCGCTGTCTGAATACTCCTCCATCCCAAGAGCAATATGCATCGTTTTCGTATAGGACGAGACCGTAACTTGAGCCTGCTGAAATATTGTAGAATCACTTTATTAATTTCGTGATAACGTTCGTTTGCATCAGATACGCTGACTATAGGAATTGCAAATAATAGGACGCTATTTGGTGGGAATGAGCAAGACAGGTAGAAAATGTGGAAAATGGTCTGAAGTTATTTTCGTATGGAAAAATTGCGAAAGCTCCGGATATAGATCCAGTGCTGAAGAAGAGGGTGAGAAAATTGCTTATCCTTTTCCGAGAAGATGAACACATTGGGAATCTGTTTCAGCAAGCAAGAAAAAAAGGATATGTTGAACTGCCATCGGTTCATTCCAACCACCTTGCCAAATGCAGCTTCAGTATTTATTCGGCAGATAAAAATTTTCTTAGATTTGTCGACCGAAATGGAAAAATATTCTACATCGTTCAGAATCCACGGTACTTTTTACACAGTATTTATTTGCCAGACGAAAATATCATATTTTCCAATGCTGCCGGCAGATCGCAAATCATGCCAATGTTACGATCTTTTCATAGGGATCTGAGTAACGTCGACGAGCTGGAACTGATAGAAAGCCGGCGTAATTTTCTTGGCGTGATAAATGCGTATCCCAGGCCATATCATTATTTCCGAGATAAGATCACAACGCTACTTTTTCTGGAAGAGTATTTGGCCAATATGCCTATACTGACTGTGCAGAATCAGGCTTTCCTGGACGCTGATTTAATAAATAACGGACCAGAGTACCGTATTACGGGTTCACTGAACTCATATGTGATGCAACACCAAGGTTTTGCTCTCGATCCAGCAGGCCCACTGTCGCCAACCTATCGGAACAATATGCAGTTTGCTGCTGCATCAATTAGATCGAAGGTATGCGGCAAGTATGAGAACAGCGAACTGGCTGAGTTGCTAGATAAGCAGACTCCCATTATATGGTTCGGTATTTGTTCTCAGAAGCGGGTCTGGCTTAACCAAAATAGTACGATAGCTACAATTATTGATTCTATAATTGAAGAATATCCTGATGCGCTATTTATTTTTGATGGACTAACTGCTCCGGTAGGGGTTAACGAAGAAGAATACAAAAACACGGTTGCAGCCGACGAGGTGAGAAATCTGGAAAATATACTGGCGAAAGTAAAATATTCGGATCGGGTTAAATATGTTTCTCTGGTAGGAGCGCACGCAGATAAGAAAATTTTTGCCGGGAATAAAGTCGATTATTTTCTAAGCAGTGCTCTCACTGATTCAATCTGGGTAGCCCATTTCAATCGTAAGCGCGGTCTTGCGTATCTGGCTACGGTAGCAAACTCAGATGAACATAGCCATCCAAAAACGTTTATTGTGCCGGAAGAATATGTTCAGGACGAAGAAAACGTCGAATCTAAAAATTGGTCGGCAGTGAACTACCGAGTCGATTCTGACTTTCTTTGCTGGAGCGTTCTGAACGGATTGTCACAGTGGATGGAACAGAAAAAGTTAGGAGACAAACTCTATCCGCTTTCGACAATCGACGCTGGATCGTCTGTGTCTATGACTGCGCTGGATGTATGCGGAACTCGATTGGAAGTTGATTTCGCCGAAGAGCATAGCGCTTTATATTCGGTGGGCGATGAAGCTAAAAGTTACCATCGATCGGCTAAGGCATACAGGTGCTTATCTGGTAGATATGATTTTGTAGTCGATACTGAAATTAAAGAGACGGCAGAACTTCGGATAATGATTGTTGGTTATGGTTCGGGGAATCGTGCTGAACAGTTCCAGCTGGATTTTCGAGGTGGAGAGGTAACCTTCTCCGAAGGTACAGACCGTTTCCGAGTCTTCGTACAAATATCAGGCAAAGGGATTATCGACTTCTATGGGTTTCGGGCCCAACCAATCTATCCTGGAAAAGGCGTGCGTGATGCGAAATAACTCATAGTATGGTTAATTTATCAATTGTGATAAAGAAGCAATCAATGGGGACAGTTGCTTCGCTGTAGCAAGACCGAAGTGCTTATTTAGTGTCAATAGAGTAGTGATGCCTCGCAGTCTGTATATCGTCTGCTGAATAATTTACCCATAATTACTATGGTTGTTATAGAGAGAAAAAGATGAAAGTTGTTGCATTTGTTCCGCTTAAGTTAAATAACGAGCGACTTCCGGGAAAGAATTTGAAGCCATTAGCAGACGGAACTCCTCTTCTGTCATGTATTTTAAATACCTTGTTGCAGGTTCCGGCGGTGGACGGTATTTATGTGTATTGCAGCGATGATGTCGTTAAGGAACATTTGCCAGAGGGGGTAACCTATTTATCCAGATCAGAAGAATTAGATCGTTCAGAGACTAAAATAAATGAGGTCCTTCAGAGTTTTGCGCGAGACGTTCCAGCAGACGTGTATGTGCTCGCACACGCAACTGCGCCATTTGTAAAAGTTGCCAGCATTACCGAAGGCGTGGAGAAGGTTGTGTCTGGAGCTCACGATTGTGCACTGACCGTGTTAAAAATGCAGGAGTTCATGTGGCAAAACGGTAGGCCTGTCAATTATCGTCTAGACGCTGTTCCCAGGACTCAAGACCTGGATCCTGTTTTTGTCGAGACGACAGGCCTGTATGTTTATACACATGACTTAATCATGGAAAGGAATGTCCGTATCGGAGATTCACCCTATCTAATCGAGATATCCAAGATAGAAAGCGTTGATATAAATGAGCCAATTGATTTCGAAATAGCGGACGCAATTTACTCGAAAGGTTTAGTAAACGGTGCAAATGTATGAGTGAAAGTAAAGATCACTGCGGCCAGATTGTGGCCGAGATTCGTCAGAAACTAAGTCAAGTTCTAGCGCTGCGAAATCAATTCGAAATGAAAAATGATGGTAGTTATGTCAGCAAAGGTGATTTGCTGGTTCAATCCATCGTGTTCGATTATGTTCGCACGCAGCTGCCAGAATACGAATTAATATCAGAGGAGTTGGCTCCCTTTGATGATAAGCAATGGAATTCGAACGGATCGTATATCGTATTGGACCCTATTGATGGAACCGAAAACTTCATCTCCGGTTTAAAAGAATGGGGAGTGGGAATATCTATTTATCATAATGGTGTCCACCGACAATCTTGCATATATTTGCCTGAATTTGAGGATGTACATATTACCGGCAATCGCATGCAGCGCTATAAATCCAGGATTTATGGACTATCCTCGTCGTTGAATAAAGAGAATTTATCCTTGCTCCCAGATGGCTTCGAGTACCGAATCATTGGGTGTTCAATGTACAACATGCTTGCTGCTGTAAAAGGTTCATTTGCCGTTTTCGAGAATGTGAAGGGAGTTAATTGCTGGGATATTTTGCCCGGTTTGAATTTAGGTTTAGAGCAAGGTTGTGACGTTGAAGTTGATGGAGCACCGTACTCAGGAGAGTTGCTCTTTCCCGTCAAAAAGTACAAGATCAAAATTTCCAATCGTGAGGTGCTGTAAGTGATAAACGAAATTCGTAACGCGATAAAGAATAATTCGGAACACGACATTGTCATCATCGGCAAGGGGCCCAGCATCGACAACGTCGATTTATCCCTATTGAAGGGAAGTGTTGTGATAAATACAAATGACTCCGAAATCATTTATCCGGGCGACATAGGCGTATTTCATCATGGCTGGGTGCTTGACCTATTTGATGAAACGCCACCGAAATGCAATCTTTACATTTCAGATAAAACAATTAATCATACAGTTTCGCAGCTAACCTGTGAGTATGTGCCCTATAACCCTGAATCCGCCGATTTTCTTATTAATCGTTTTTTCTCCGATCAGATTTTTATCGAGCATGCTGTCATTGTTACTGCATTAAAAGTGGCAAATGAGATTGCTAAGGCAGAGGGCATACATAAAAATGTATATTTGCTCGGGTTCGACTTTACGACAAAAGATGGTTTTACAAATAAGATCCGAAGCGCGGCTTTTCACGATGACCCGGAGTACCAGGAGCGTGTGATTAGTACTCAGGAACACTTATTGAAGATGATCCTGAATGAGAAGAAGCGCCTCTCGGTGAACATCCATCATGTCGGTAACAAGGAATACAGTCTTTATTCTGTCGATGCCTTCAATAAGGTTTTTCGATCCAGGAAATATGGTGTTCCTGCGATTGAACAGTCGTCTACCAAAAACGAAGTCAAACGTGAATCCAATGTGAAGGTAATTGCAGAAATTACTACTAATCACTTTGGCGACATGGACAGATTGAAATCGATGATAGTAGCGGCAAAGGAAGCTGGAGCTGACTACATTAAGTTGCAAAAGCGCGATGTTGAAACGTTCTATTCAGAAGAAAAACTTCAGTCGGCATACAGTTCCCCATTTGGTAGTACATTTCGAGAATATCGTCATGGTATTGAATTAGATCGGGAACAATTCGAATTTGTGAATAAGTTCTGCAAAGAAATAGATATGAAGTGGTTTGCTTCGATCCTGGATATGCCATCGTATGAGTTCATGCAGCAATTCGATCCTGAAATGATCAAATTGCCCTCGACAATTTCTGAGCATAAAGATTATCTAAGTGCTGTTGCTAATAACTTTACGAAAGACGTTGTGATATCGACTGGATATACAGATAAGGCCTACGAGACATATATATTTGATACATTCAAAAAGGCGCGGAATATCTATCTTCTTCAATGCACGTCTGCCTATCCCTCAAAAAACGAAGACACACAAATCGGTGTTGTGAGGCATTACTATAATTTAAGTCATCGTGACCCGAGAATTATTCCAGGGTTCTCAAGTCATGATATTGGAAGTCTCTGTTCTATGCTTTCTGTTGCAGCCGGCGCACGTATGATCGAAAAACACGTTAAGTTCGGCGATGTTGCCTGGTCCCATTTCGATGAAGTTGCTGTGGATTTGGTAAATGGAGATTTCGCGAAGTTTGTTGCCGATGTCCGCCGAGCTGAACTAATTGTAGGTGCTGAGGAGAAGGTTGTACACTCTTCAGAGCATCATAAATATTGGGTCGAGAAGAAGCATTAAGAGTGCGCAACACGATTATGGCACTCTTCGATGAGGTACAGAAATCAGGAATTTCTTATCAAGGAATGGACGTATCTCGCATTGGTAAGGGTTGAGAATAAATGAAACTTGCATATTTGCCAATTTTTTTTGCAGCATCCGCTTTCTCGCTTGTCACCAACAACATGGCTTTTGCCGAGACGGTAAAAATCTACATCGCTCCGAATGGTGACGATTCGAACACTGGCGTGGATCCTAAACAGGCACTGAAAACAATCGCTCAGGCTCAGGAGAATATTCGAAAGAATACGTCTTTAAAGTCAGGAGATCGGGTGGAGATTTTGTTCAAGAAGGGTGTTTACCTTGGTCAGTCCCTCATCTGGAATCTTGATCTCGACAACGTAAACTTTGACTTCAAACCTGCGAGTGAAAAGGACGGGCCAGTTGTTTTCGATGGTAAGTCGAGCAAAAACTCCAATTTTTTTACCTTGCGATACGAAGATGATAAATATAATAATAAAAAAATCTCGACCAACTTGCATTTTGACCGAATTACGATTAGAAATTATTGTATGGCCATTAGTTTTGGAGATGCGGAAAACAACGCCTTCCTTTTGAATAATTCTGTGACAAATTCGATTTTCACCAACATTGGAAGCAGATATGATCCTGTTAGAAGAAAAGTGGGTGATGTGGAGAGACCTAAGGGAGCTTGCGTTGCTGCGATTCGTAGCAATAAGGCCCTTTCTACTGTTATAAAGAATAATAAATTCCATAGAATTTTGAATCTGCCCAGCAATAAAACGGCATCAAAAAAGTATGGACCTACGCTATTGCACGCTATTTATATCAGCCAGCATTCCAGCAACACTACAATTGAGAATAATGAATTTGACACGTTTACAGGGACGCCAATACGAATTAGAAACCAGTCAAATAATATAAAAATTATCAACAACACATTTTCAAACCCATCCGTCCCTAGTTCAAGCAAATTAGCGAATAGGAATAGCGCTATAAAAGATATGGAGGCGATTTCGCAATGGTATTGTAATGATGCAGTGGAGAAGTGCGTCGAACTTAGCAGAACCTCAGAGTGCCTTTCCACAGGAATCGAAATCGCGGGCAATAAATTTGGGGCCGGATTAATACCATATGCAAATTTGGCTCAAAATCATAAGTGTGTACAAAAAAATCCTGCACTGAACAGGGCATTGAATACTTCGAAAGAAGTCATTTTAAAAAAATGATTATATTTATTGCCCTTGAACTTAAGACAACAAACTATTAAGCCTTTCGCCAATAATCTACTCTTGCCTCAAGAATTTTAGCTTTTCCGCTCACTGTACTGGGACATTCACGATGAGCAATGTAAGCAGAAAATTTGGATAGCGTATAAATACTGAATGATGGTTTTGATCCATAAAAGTGACACCTACACTGCGACGTTCACAGATCGAGAGTCTTCGACGGTAATCGTCACGTTCGATTTTTTCGATATGGGGAAAAGTGACTTTAAACAGCCCGTAACGCGCGTGGGCGGTTGCGACGATAGCTCGAATTTACATATCAGTTCTAAAACCAATGACTGGTATACGTCCGAAGGACGGGCTCAACTAGTAGATGATTGTGTAGGGATACTCAGCAAATACTCGAGAATCATCTGCTTTGGTTTTAGTATGGGCGCGCATGCGGCGGTGCTATTTGGTTCATTATTTCGCGCGCACCGGATAGTTGCTATCTCCCCTCGTATACAACTTGATCCGGAGCAGCCGCCATTTGATAAACGTAATATCGAGTTTGTGCAAAAGTGCAATTTTGAGGAAGGCGACCTTAGAAAAATTGCTGACCCCAGTTTAGAGTTCATCGTTGTTTACGATCCTTTTTCTTTCCCAGATGCCTCTCATGCAAAGTTATTCAAAGAACATTTTCCTGGTTGGCATTATCTTCCATTCCCTTTCAGCGGGCATAATTCTCTTCAGCCCGCAAAGGATGTAAAAAAACTCAGACCTATGATGCGCCATCTGGTTTTAGGAGACGTGCCGCTATCAACTTTACATAAAATGTATAAATCATTCAGGCGCGAGAGCGTTTATTATTGGTATCATCAACTTCTTCACCAACGGTGTAGATCTGGTATTGCCAGAGCTGCTGCCGCCTTTATGATCGATCATCCGGGTACGAATAATGCTATGTTATTCAAACTTGGAGAGCGGCTGATGCAAGCTGGAGAATATGAGTCTGGTCTATATTTTCTGAGAAAAGCGTATTATTTCTCTAAAAGCCCCCCGCAAAGCTGGACCGCCCGATTGGCAGCTCATGAGATTCGATTCGTAAAATTGACAGATAAAAGACGTCACGCGGTTTTGCTCAAACGAAGGAGATCACGGAATGTCAACGTGATCGAATAATACCGTCACTTTACGACAAATTTTGATTGCGGAAATTTTTTCATTAATCGGTACAAGAGCCGATCCTAGGTTTTTATCTATTTGAGTGTGATTTCCCGCAAGTGGAGTGCTAGGAATCTAGATTTTTGAGTGTTAATATTGAGATCTAAGGCTTCCAAGTATTGGAAGTTTCCGGCCAAGGGCGGCTTGATAAAATTGACGACCAGTGGCGAATAGATCCCCATCGATTTCTGGATGGTGATCTATAAGCAGAACCGAATTTGTTACCATTCAAAGCTTTCGCAATTTATCTCGGGGCTGTTCTGCCAAGCAAGAGAAATATCAAATTGTGCGGGAATTCTTGCATGCGAATGTATCGCTTGCATGGTTTACCAGAAAGCGGGGTCTACATCACGACCAATTGAGCGGCTGGTGTAATGGTTCAATGAATAACTCCTCCTGTGATAATAGGAGAAAAATCACAAATGAGTATGATCATGGAAGGAAAAATCAAACATTGGTCGGCCAAGCTTAAAAGTGTGCTGGTGCTGGACATACAATCACAAACGGCTCACATACAATCACAAACGGCTCAATATGGTCTTAAGTTGACATAACACCTATACAAAAACTGCCCTTAGCCGCTTATCCTCTACTTTTAAAGACGGCTAAAAAGTGGGGTTACCTTGGATCGTTATAATCAGGCTGAAATATTGTTCATAAATATAGGTGTATATATTATCTAGATCCTATTTGTAACTTCATATAATTGCTGAAGTCCAAACGCCATGGAAGCCAGTTAAAATATCACGATATAAATAAATATTTTCGGCTATCAAAAATATGACTGAAGGTTTAAATACGCCTGTATTAGTAACTGTTAGTGTAGGTTTAAATATATATGATATTTATCTTACTTCACCAATTCATGACTATATCCAAAAACATATAGCCCAATCCGGAAAGCCCTACGAGTTGTCGTTGCTCGAGGATATGGGCCGTCGCTTATCGCGTGAGAGCATAGTCATTGATGTGGGAGCGAATATCGGGAACCACACTTTCTATCTGGCTAATACCGTCGGCTGTCGCGTAATTGCTTTTGAGCCTAATGCTGAATTGGTCGAGGCGATGCAGATGACCGTGAATCACACCGGACTACAACAATTAGTGACGGTTTATGAGTATGCCCTGGGCAGCCAAAAGTCCACAGCTAGATTTGACAAATCGCCGCCCGAAAATGCTGGTGCTCAATCTTTGAAACTTGGTGAAGGCAGCATACAAGTCTATGCGTTAGACTCGATAGACAAGATTAATAAAATTGACGCGATGAAAATCGACGTTGAGGGCATGGAGCTAGATGTTCTGAAGGGAGCTAGCAACTACCTCAAGCAATATAAACCTATAATCTATATCGAATGTATTTCGCTCGAGCGCTTCCGGGAAGTCACGGAGTTCCTCGCAGAACTGGGTTACGAGTATGTGGAGACTTTCAATGCGACTCCAACACACTTATTTTTAAATCAGAAGAGTATGAGCGAGCAAGATTTGGAATTGCGCTTAAAGCAGGTAGAGAACATATATATTTCAAGTGAAATTGGCAAATCGGTTAAGCAACTGAATGAATATCAAGAAAAGTATCGGGAAGTTACTCAGATCGCTAAAACATTGGGCTGCGAGCTAGATGTATGTATGCAGATTCTTGAAAAGGCAAAAAGCTCTCGACGAAATACTAAAGCAAAAATAAAAAAATTAAAAGCCGCGTACCGAGAACAGTCTGAAGCGCGTGGAAATATTAATAAGGATACTGAAATCGAGCGAAGGAGCGGTTCAGCTCATGTTCTCCCTGATCCAGCTCCCGATCGAGATATGGGTTCAGATAGGGAAGAGTCGCTTGAACCGTTGGAAAAGCCAAATGCTGGACTTTCAACGTTACAGTACCGAAATAAACTGTCGGAGTACGAGGCATCAGAAATCCAAAGGCGACTTGCGGCTGCAACGGAAGATGTGAACGACAAAAATCGAATTATTCGCGAACTGGAAAATAGCAGAGAGAATGATCTTATAACTATTTCTAGACTGGAAGAACAATATAAGAAAACAATTCGTAATGCCAGAGAGATTTTTATTCGTGAACGGGAAGAAAATCTGCTTTTTGTTCGTAATCTCGTAAATCAACGCCAAGAGGCCGTGGCGTCAATAAGCGCCTATCAAAATCAGCTAAATTCTATTATCGAATATAAAGGGAATATTGAAAAACTCTCTGCGGAGCGTACGGAGTTGGTGCCATATGAGTTTCAAGAAGACCGAAAACATACAGAGCTAACGGAAAACCTCCAGAGCTTACGACAATTAGCGCAAAGGCTCGCTGTATTTAACCAATTGCGAAGTGATCAGGCTTCCACTAACGTTTCTGATTTGACGAAAGTCTCGCGGGCAATGGAGCCGACACAAATTGAGTCTGACACGAAAAATGAGGAAAAAGAACCATTTGATAAAATTAGTATTGTTGGCGAGGATCAATCACCTTCTAAGCTTGTGGAGCTTCACAATGTTGAATTGGGTATAGACTCAACGGTTCAGCAATTCAATAGAGAGGTGTCCCCTGGAACTAAATTAAGATGTCTTGCGAGTATTAATTATGTCAATACTACGACAACCCACAATAAGGCACTCTTATTACTTTCTTTTTATAATGCGCATGGGATATTTCTTGATTTCCAACCTGAAAGTTTTGCGTGGACAAATCAGTTTTCATCATATTACAAATACTTACCAGACACAAAAAATCAGGAACAGATTGTTTATGATGGTCTTGTTCCAAAAGAGGCCGCATTTTTACGTGTAGGTATTGCAGGTTTCGACTTAAAGAAGAATGAGAGTATTGAAATCAATTGTTTTTCATTAGAGTTTGAGGCAGACAAGAATCAAAATAAAACAATTAGCTCCCATTTATTTCAAATTTATGATGAACATGGTGAGGAGGCTTTAGTTAAAGAGTTACTAGAGCTGTATTTTGAAGAAAAGAATTTAGCTAAGATTAAATTAGCTTTATTATTGGATTTCGTAGTTACTTATAGTGTAAGTAGACTAAACGTTCAAAAAATAATTATTAACTTATCAAATAAGCTTAATAAACTTGGTTATTTGAAGGATCAAGTAAGTTTACTGGATATCTGCATTGAATTAGATAAGAGTGTATTTTCTGTCACGGCAGCATATTGGGGGTTTGTTAGAGCTGGGGATATTAGCAGAGCGAAGTCTTGTGTTCTTTGGTTATCAGATATTTGCGATAAGTCTCCAGAAATATCAATACAAAAACTAATCAAAGAGGCAAAAGAGTCGTATGTTTTTTTAAGCGTAAAAGATATTAGGGACTTAATAGAAGAGTCCGAATCAAAATACGAAGAAGGATGCTATCAACCTATCAGTAAAAAGATAGCGTATATACTTCATAATAGCTTGCCATATGCGTCTGGTGGGTATGCAATTCGTGGACATGGTCTTGCTACAAAATTGCAAGAGAGTGGGTACGAAACAGTTATTATTAATAGGCCAGGATTTCCATTAGATACCAATTCCGAAGTAAAAATTAGTGATATTACTCTTGAGAGTTCTATTGATGATTTGAAGTATTTGAGAATATTGTCACCTAGCCGTAAAGGGTTGACTTTATTAGAATATATTAAACAGGCTTCACAGGCTTTGTTCGAGAAGTTTAATATCGTAAGGCCTTCAATAGTTATTGCTGCTTCAAATCACCTGACTGCATTACCTGCGTTGATTGCGTCGAAACAATTAGGAATACCGTTTTATTACGAAGTGAGAGGATTTTGGGAGATCACTCGCATTTCTCGTGAACCTGAGTTTGAATTTAGTGAGCTGTATAAAAAACTTTCAGATTTCGAAGTATTAGCAGCTATAGAGTCGCACGGTGTTTTTACTTTAAATACCCCAATGAAGGATGAATTAATTAAAAGAGGGGTTCCTGAGGCAAGTATTAGATTGTTGCCAAATTCGTGCAGGTTGAGCCTTTTAAATTC
This sequence comes from Pseudomonadota bacterium, assembly GCA_023422555.1. Classification (GTDB taxonomy): domain Bacteria; phylum Pseudomonadota; class Gammaproteobacteria; order Burkholderiales; family Burkholderiaceae_B; genus Advenella. Next base: position 482 of record JAFAGQ010000056.1, on the reverse strand, counting down.
AGAGAGAGACTCATGCTTGTCTGCTGAGCTTGGGTTTCCGAATCATATTCCTGTTATTGGCTATGTGGGTACATTTGTCCAATATGAAGGTTTAGACCATCTAGCTGAGGCATGTGGATTACTGAAAGAGAAAGGTATTGAATTTAGACTTTTGATTGTAGGTAATGAAAATACAGCTGGAACTGAACGAGGAAGTATTACACAAATAGTTGCCGATATTGCAAGAAAATATAAATTTGATGACTGGTTAGTTATGCCAGGTCGTGTTTCTCATGAGAAGGTTGAAAGCTACTATTCGTTGATTGATATTGCATCTTTCCCTCGCAAACCGCAACCTGTCACCGAGATGGTGTCACCTATGAAGTTATTAGAAGCGGCAGCTATGAAGAAGGCTATAGTTGTTTCTAGCGTAAAGGCATTGGTTGACATGGTTCAAAACATGCAGACAGGCCTCGTTTTTGAAAAAGGTAATGTCAAAGATT
>JAFAGQ010000023.1 GCA_023422555.1 Pseudomonadota bacterium | reverse complement strand
TTGGCCTGATTGTGATTCTGTTTGCCGTCGTCGCCGTTATCAACCCCATGTTCTTTCAGCCCGGCTCGCTGTTTGACGTGCTGCGGGCGGCCACAAGGTCGGCCATTTTTGCCCTGGGGATTCTGGTAGTTCTGGCCTCGGGTGGCCTGGATGTCTCGTTTACCGCCATCGCTGCCCTGGTCATGTATGGACTGACCAAGCTCGCGCTGACCTTTTACCCCGAGGCGCCCTTTATCCTGATTCTTGTGGCTGGCGCCGCTGGCGGCCTGCTGCTGGGCCTCATAAACGGCTGGCTGGTAAAAAAACTGGCCGCGCCCTCACTGGTGGTGACCATTGGCACACAGTTCCTGATACGCGGCTTTCTGCTGGCCTTTATCGGTACAGAATTCTTCATGAACATTCCGCCGTCCATGCTGGCCGTGGGGCAGGCCAATATCGTGAGCTTCCAGAATAATCAGGGATTGCAGACGGCCCTGCCCTACACCACGCTGGCCATTCCGGTACTGGCACTGCTCACCTGGTGGCTGCTGAACAAAACCATGATGGGTCGCGCTGTGTACGCCATGGGCGGCAGTCCCGCCATTGCCGAGCGCCTGGGCTATAACCTGTCGCGGGTCTATCTGTTTGTGTTCGGCTACGCGGGTCTTCTGGCAGGGATAGCCGGCATCATCCATGTGTCCAGCACACGAATTGCCAACCCGTTTGATATTGTGGGAACTGAGCTGGATGTGATTGCCGCCGTGATTCTGGGCGGCGCGCGCATTACCGGTGGTAGCGGCACGGTGACGGGTACGCTGCTGGGTGTGCTGCTGGTGACGCTGATCAATAGCGTACTCATTACGCTGGGCATCCCCACCACCTGGCAGAAAGTGATTGTGGGTGCCTTTATTCTGCTGGCCGGCCTGCTCTTCTCGCTGCGCAGCAAACGATAGTCTTAAATGCTCGGGGCAGCGCCATCAATCCAGGGGCTGCCCTCGCTTCCTAATCCTTTTCGGTCAGAATCGCGTCAAATTCGCGGGTGTCGGCAAAGCGAATGTGACGCCGCATACCCAGCTTGCTCGAATCCACCACCAGATACCGCCGACGGGCGCGCTGCATGGCGCGCTGCTTGATATCTTTTTCATGCAGATTCCAGCAACTGACGCCGGCTTCGTCATCTACCCCGCCGGCGGACATAAAGGCCGTGTCAAAGCTGATCTGATCCAGCGCATTCAGGGCTTCATGACCCGAAAACGAATCTGAAGACGGCATGTAGGTTCCCCCCAGCACGATAAGTCTGAGCGCCGGTTTGCTCTTGAGGATTTCTGCGGTATTCAGGGAATAACACACGACCGTCAGAGGAAAGTCTGCGGCAATGAGCCGCGCCAGATGCAGCAGCGTGGTGCCGCAGTCGATGAAGACAACGTCGTTGGGTTTGATGAGTGCCAGCGCCTTGCGTGAGGCAGTTTTCTTGGCCTGGGAGAAATGATCCGATTCCTGGGCCAGCGAGTATTCTGAGCCACCCTTCAGGGAACGGGAGGCCACGATGTGGCCGCCCAGATAGGACAGCTTGCTCTTGTGACGCGCCAGATCGCGCCTGACGGTCATTTCCGAAACATCCAGCAGCGCCGCCGCATCCCGCAGCCGCAAGGAACCGGACTGCTGCAGCGCCTGCTCCAGCTTGTGTAAACGCTCTGCTGGCGTCATTTGCTTCTTCCTGCCTGTAAAGCCTACAACCCGGCGGCGGCGCGCGCGCAGCGTGCGGCGGCCAGATCCCAGGCCGCGCAGCCCACCGTCTTGAACATGATCGGACGACTGTAATCGACCGTTCCTTCAATCGCCTGGGCCAGCGTGGTCACCTCTTTCCAGTCTTTTTTCGCCTGGATATAATCGCCCGCCTCATGAAGTGCGCCTACCGGGTCATCGACATAGCAGTCACTGTTCATGACGGTTTCGGGCGCAATTTCCACCATATGCGAGCGGAACGCGCCTACGCCGACAATCAGCCTGCCAGCCACCGGCGGCGCATGATAGACGGGCTCAACCGCGGTGGTCAGGGTGATGACGGCGTCGAACTGTTCCGGCAGCTGGTTCAGATCAGCCACCCGCAACTCGATGCGCTCATCGGCATTGCGCTGGCAGAAGGCTTCAGCCTTGCTGCGCGATTCTGTTCTTGCCGCAATATGAACGGTCGCGCCGGGATAGAGTTCGGCAAGGGCCTGCACATGGCCTTCAGCCTGGGTGCCCGCGCCAATAATAACGATATTGCGTGGCTCATCTTTCAGAAAAAGCTGCAGACCGGCCATGGAAAGCGCGGCAGTGCGCCTTGCGGTCACGGTGGGTCCGTCCAGGACGAACAGGGGGACGCCCGTGGCGCTGTCCAGAACCGAGACCATACCCTGTATGGTGGGACGACCCTGCGATGGATTGTCCGGCAGCAGCGTGATCAGCTTATGGGCACAAATATCCTGAGCTGTGCAGGGCATGGAGAGCAGCACGCCGTCCTTGCTGCCCGGGACCTTGAGTACCTGCCTGTCGGGACTCTCAATTTTGCCCTGCGCATATTCAACGGCAGCATCCAGTATCTGCTGGCGCAGCGGACCAAAAGTGATCAGCTCGCGTGTTTCTTCTGCGTTGAATATGCGTACAGCGGTACTACTCATTCGTATCTCCTGTGTCCTGCTCGGGCAGTTGCGTTGCCATCCAGAGTACCTGTGCATCGTCCTTGCTGACGCTGATGCAGCGGTGTCCCATGCGGCTGTCAATATAAAAGCTGTCGCCCGGTCCCAGCGTCGCTTCGGCGTAATATTCCGTATGCAACTGGATTTCACCACTGATGACGTAAACGAACTCTTCCCCCTCATGGCGATTCCAGTCGGCAAAGGCCGACAGATCGCGGGCAGTGATTCGCGTCAGAAACGGC
>JAFAGQ010000020.1 GCA_023422555.1 Pseudomonadota bacterium | reverse complement strand
CTGCGCTCGCCATCGTGGTTCCCTGTGCCATCTCGGGCCAGGTATTTGCCCAGCAAGCTGCGGCTCCCAAAGGAGACATCGAGGCTGCAAAAGGTAAGATCTCCATGTGTATTGGCTGTCATGGTATTCCAGAATACCGGGCAAGTTTTCCGGAGGTTTATCGGGTTCCCATGATTGCGGGCCAGAATGCAGACTACATTGTAGCGGCATTGAAAGAGTATAAATCCGGTTCCCGGACTTTCCCTTCCATGGTTGCCATCGCCAAAAGCCTGTCCGACCAGGATATGCTTGATATCGCAGCCTATTTTTCACAAGTAAAATAATCCGGGAACTGATATGAAACGCATCTCTATTTTATTGTCAGGTGCCGTATGTGCACTCGCCGGCGTGGCGTCGGCCCAGGCTGCAGATCTTGCTGCGGGCAAGGCTGCCTTCGAGAAAAACGGTTGCGTGGCCTGTCACGGCGCCGCTGGCGACAAGACGATCGCGCCAATGTACCCCGTACTGGCTGGTCAGCACGATGATTACCTGGTTCATGCGCTTACCGGTTATCAGCGCGGCGTAAATAACGCACCAAATTCTGCCAATGTCCGCAAAAATCCGATTATGGCAAATGAAGTAAAAAAACTGGGTGCCGCCGATATCGTCAATATCGCTGCATGGCTGTCTGAACAGAAGGGACCGCTATCCCATAAACGCAAATAATTGCATCTGTCATTGAATTGCACCTGTCATTATCGGCGCCTCGGGTGAGGGTGATGCAGCTGTAAGTCTCCAATCCCGGTAGCGAGCAGAAAAAAGAAAACCAGAACATATCGTTCTGGTTTTTTTTGTATATGCAGACTGACATGTGCTGTTGAGGTCGAATCGCCGTTAATGTGCGTTTTCCGTTAATGTCTGATCGGCGTAAGTGAATTATCGTCGATACGTCTGATGTAGCTAATGTTTGTTGTCGTTAATGTCGGGTGGAATGCTGGCGCAGCAATTCCAGATAATGATCCGTATCCAGAGGCTTGCCCAGCCGTTGCGATTCCCAGATAACCTGACCGAGGCATTCCATGATTTCATGCATGGCATGGTGCTCATCGCTGCGGGCAGACAATTGTTCGTAAATGGCGCGAATGCCTGGCGGATGATCAATGGAAATCTGTTCATTAATCGCCAGATGCATGGACAGATGCAAAAACGGATTCACCTGTCCTTTTTCGACTGAAAACTCTTCCTGCACGGCAGCAGGATTGTCCAGAATTTCGTGATATTCCGGGTGCTGCAGAATCCAGGTGAGCGCCATGGACTCCAGAGGCGTCAGAATCTTTTTCTGCTGGTGCTTGCTCCAGGTTTCGGTAAAAAACTGGCGCACCTGATCACGGGAGGGATTGAACATAGGAATAATGAATGCGGCGTGCGCAGGGCATACCGTTAAAAGGTTCGGGTTAAATCTACGGTTTCACTAAGAAATACAGGTCGAAACGACTGGAAACAACTGTCGCGCAGGCGCAGTGCTGAGACGTGCACAATTAAGCAGCCTGTCAGTCCGGATTCGGCATAATCGCTGCCATTTTACTGGTCCCTCATCATAACACGCTGCCGATCCGGCAGGCGAAATGAAAAGACCCATACCGTCCAGTCTGATTGCGCCAGGCGCAAGGAGTTCCGCGTGTTTTCTTCTGAATTGTCGATTGTACGCGGCCCTTGCGTGCCGCAGTTTCTGCAGCCTGAAATTCTGCCTGATATTTTCGAAGCCACAGCGGCCACCTATCCTGAGCACACCTGTCTGATCGATGGCTTTCTGCGTCTGACCTACAGACAGGTCAACCAGGCGGCTGACCTGATGGCACATCATCTGATCGCCAGCGGTGTAGCTCCCGGCGACATTATCGGACTGTGGCTGCCTCGTGGCAGTCAGCTGCTGATTGCACAACTGGCTATCACCAAGGCTGGTGCGGCCTGGCTGCCTTTTGATGCCGATACGCCTATAGACCGGGTCATCGTCTGTCTGCAGGATGCCCAGGCGCGAGGCATTGTCTGTGAACGTGCTGCCGATAGTCTGGTAATTTCAGCTCAGCCCTTCACTGTGTGGCAGCCGAGCCAGTTGACGCTTGCCGCCGAAGGGCCTCTTCGTCGCCGCGAGGGGGTGCTGCCATCAGACCCTGCCTACGTCATCTATACATCCGGCTCTACAGGCAAGCCCAAGGGCATTGTGATTCGTCACGAAAATATCTGTCCTTTCCTGCGCAGCGAGAATGAAATACTGGGCGTGGCTCACTTTGATCTGGTCTACCAGGGGTTTTCGGTTGCCTTCGATATGTCATTCGAAGAAATCTGGATATCCTGGCTGGCCGGGGCCAGTTTATGGATTGCTCCCAAACTGCTGGTGGCCGATCCGCTGGCCTTGCCCGCCGCGCTGCAAAAGGCCGGTGTCACTGTCCTGCACGCGGTCCCGACCCTGCTGGCACTGTTTACCGAGGTACCCGCCAGTCTGCGCATTATCAATATGGGCGGCGAAATGTGTCCGGATGCGCTGGTGGCCAAACTGGATAATGGCCGGATTCGCTTGTTCAACACTTATGGTCCGACAGAAGCAACGGTATCGGCTACGCTGGAGCAGCTGGCGATCGATAAGCCGGTCACCATTGGAACACCGCTACCCAACTATGGCCTTGCCGTTATCAATGAAGAGAGGCAGCTGGTGCCCGTGGGCGAGGTAGGAGAGCTGTGTATTTTCGGCCCCGGCGTTGCCTACGGATATCTGGGGCGTCCTGATCTGACCGCCGAAAAATTTCTGCCCAACCCCTTTGCCGAACAGGACACGGAATTGCGTCTGTATCGCACGGGCGACCTGGCCCGGATTCAGGCGGGCGGGGTGATTGAATGCCTGGGCCGCGTTGATGATCAGGTCAAAATTCGCGGATTCCGGGTAGAGCTCGGAGAAATCGAAGCCGCCTTGTCGGAACAGGCGGGTGTGGCCACGGCGGCTGTACTGGTTCGAAAAATCAATGAGATGGACCAGTTGGTGGCGTGGATTGTGACGGAGGCGGGCAGCCCGCATCCTCTGCCAGCGTCTGCCACCCTGCGCGATATTCTCAAAACGCGGCTGCCGGCTTACATGATTCCGGCGTATTTCGAGTTCACCGAAAGCGTGCCGCGCCTGATCTCGGGAAAAATTGATCGCAAGGCACTGGCCCAAATGCCAGTCAATACACAGGCAGACAGCAGTGGCCAGGACTCGGATGAGCCGGAGAACGAGGCTCAGGAAACTTTATTTGATGTGCTGAAGGGGCTTTTTCCGGGGCAGGGCGTCCGGCTGGATGCAGATCTGTTTTCTGATATGGGTGGGCATTCGCTGCTTGCTGCCCGACTTGTTTCGCAGATTCGCAATGTGCCGCGCTACGCCGGCCTGACGGTGCAGAATGTGTATCAGCGCCGAACCATACGTGCAATTGCAGAGTGCATGCAGCAACTCGATAGTCTGCAGCAGGCAGAAGGGGAGAAGCAGCCCCTGTTTGAGACCTCGGCCAACAACACCTGGTCTCGTCGTCTGGCCTGTGGGCTGGCCCAGTTCGTATCGGTACCGTTTCTGATAACGCTCTCTATCATGCAGTGGCTGGCACCGTTTTTTACCTATCACAATCTCACAGGTGAAATATACGACAGCGCCTGGTATGCCATCGGTATGTCATTTGTGGTATTCATTGCCGTTTACCTGCTCAGTTTTCTATTAGCCATCCTGGGCAGGCAGCTTCTGACTGCGGGGATGAAGCCGGGCCGGTATCCGTTATGGGGCGTGACATTCTTTCGCTGGTGGCTGTCAGACCGCTTAAGCAATGTGGCGCCGCTGTACCTGATTGCCGGTACGCGAATTTATGCAAGCTATTTGCGCTGCATGGGGGCGCGCATCGGTCGTGAAGTCATGCTCAGCTCCATGTCCGTGCGAATGCCGTCGTTGCTGACGATTGAGGAAGGGGCCAGTATCGGCGCCGATGTTCATATTGAAAACGCCAGGGTGGAAAATGGCGAACTGGTGCTGGGAACTGTAACGATAGGCCGCAATGCCTATGTAGGCTCATACTGTATCCTGGAAGGCAATACCGCGATTGAGGAGGGTGGCCGGCTCAATGGCCTGTCATCGCTCTATGATGGTCAGCGTATCGGCGCAGCTGAGGTCTGGGAAGGCTCTCCGTCCAGGAAGATGGCAGGCGACTACCGATCAGAGCTGCCTCCTCGACCCATACCCGGGCGCCGTCGCATCGCTTTCGAATGGCTGTTCTATTCCCTGGGCAGTCTGTTCATTGCCTTGCTGTTCTTTACGCCGCTCTTTCCGACCTTCATCTTCATTGATATGGTCGATCCGAACTTCGATTATGACAACTTTCTGTTGTCCGGCCTGAAATATTTCTGCATTGCGGTTCCCGCATCGTTTGTGCTGATTCTGTTCACCGCCTTGCTCTCCGCGCTGGTTCGCTGGCTGGCGCTGCCCAAAATGCAGCCCGGGCGATATTCGGTATACAGCAGCCTTTATTATCGAAAGTGGCTGATCAACCAGATACAGGCCGCCAGCCTGCATACACTGCATGGTGTCTACGCGACGGTATTTGCCGCGTCCTGGTATCGGCTTCTGGGTGCGCGTATCGGAAAAAATGCGGAAATTTCCACCATCATGGGCGCGGCGCCGAATATGCTGACCCTGGGGGATGATTCATTCATTGCTGACGCGGTCATGCTGGGCGATGATGAAGTGGATGGTGGCTGGATGACCATTCGCAATACGTTTATTGGACATCGAAGTTTTGTCGGCAATGGTGCTTATGTGCCTGACGGGACCGTGGTTGCGCCGAACGTGCTGATTGGTGTGCAGACACGTGCGCCCGAGAGCGAGCAGATGAAGCCGGGAGATACCTGGTTCGGTTCGCCGCCCATCCTGCTGCCTGCACGCGAAATGATCACTCGTTTTGATGAGCAGACCACGTTCCGGCCGACATCGCGTCGGCGCATGGGGCGCGCCCTGGTCGAGTCCCTGCGCATTGTTCTTCCTATGGCATTTACGATCTGCGCCGGCTATCTGATTGTGTACGACATCATCCGTTATGAATCCATGGCATCGACGGTGCAATCGCTGCCATCCCTGATCTACGACGGCCTGCTTTATGGGGTGAGTTCCTTTGTGCTGGTAGTGCTGCTCAAATGGCTGCTGTTGCAGCGCTATCGGCCTACTGCGGCACCCATGTGGTCGCTCTATGTGTGGGTCAGCGAGGCGGTCACCAATGTGTATGAATCGATGGCCGTGTCTAACTTTCTGAACTACCTGCGGGGGACCGTCTTTTTGCCATTTCTGATGCGTCTGCTGGGTGTGAAGATTGGCAAGGGTGTTTACCTGGATACCACTGATATCACGGAATTCGATTGCGTTCATATCGGCGACGATGCCGTACTTAACGGTCTTTCCGGGCCGCAAACGCATCTGTTTGAGGACCGGGTCATGAAAATCGGTAACGTTTTTATTGATCAGGGCGTCAATTTGCGGGCGCGCAGTACCGTGCTGTATGACACTCGGGTCGGACGTGGGGCATTGATCGGCCCGCTGACGACAGTCATGAAAGGCGAAACCATCCCGGCCAACAGCAGCTGGATCGGCTCGCCGGCACAGAACTGGCACCAGCACCGGCATAATGCAGCGTCAGCCGGGCACCTGGCACAGGACGAAAATAGTGGCGATGCGCCGGTACAGGCTGAGATGGCGTAGGAGGGGCGGTTCAGGGATTGCAGGGATCCTGGGCCGTTACACCCGCATTTTTTTGACGTGACAGAAGAAATTCCCCCTGCAAAATGGGCGTTTTTCAGTTAAACTGTTATGTCTTATATAAGACTGAATTTTCCAAGGCAGTCTTCATGTTTTTTACTTGTGGGTTACGGAGCCAGCATGTCTTACCAGCATATTAAAGTCCCATCATCGGGCGAAAAAATCACAGTGAACGCAGATTTTTCCCTGAACGTTCCTGATCAGCCAATCATTCCTTTTATTGAAGGCGACGGCACCGGCGCAGATATCACGCCCGTGATGCTTAAGGTTGTAGATGCTGCCGTAGAAAAGGCTTATGGTGGCAAACGCAAAATTCACTGGATGGAAATCTACGCCGGTGAAAAATCCACTAAAGTGTATGGTTCCGACGTCTGGCTGCCCGATGAAACCCTGGAAGCAGTCAAGGACTACGTTGTTTCCATCAAAGGTCCACTGACAACGCCAGTTGGCGGCGGTATCCGCTCTTTGAACGTGGCTCTGCGTCAGCAGCTCGACCTGTACGTCTGCCTGCGTCCCGTCCGTTATTTCAAAGGCGTACCTTCACCTGTGCGTGAACCAGAAAAAACCGATATGGTGATCTTCCGTGAAAACTCCGAAGACATCTACGCAGGTATCGAATTTGAAGCCGAATCCGAAAACGCCAAGAAACTGATCACCTTCCTGCAGAATGAACTGGGCGTCAAAAAAATCCGTTTCCCTCAGACATCCGGTATCGGTGTAAAACCCGTTTCCCGCGAAGGAACAGAGCGCCTGGTACGCAAAGCGATCCAGTACGCGATCGACAATGACAAGCCTAGCGTCACTATCGTTCACAAAGGCAACATCATGAAATTCACCGAAGGTGGATTCCGTGACTGGGCCTACGAGCTGGCTCAGAAAGAATTTGGTGCTGAACTGATCGACGGCGGCCCATGGAGCAAAATCAAGAATCCAAAAACAGGCAAGGAAATCATCATCAAGGATTCCATCGCCGATGCATTCCTGCAGCAAATCCTGCTGCGTCCTGCAGAGTATTCTGTGATTGCAACACTGAACCTTAACGGTGACTATGTGTCTGACGCGCTGGCTGCTCAGGTCGGTGGTATCGGTATCGCCCCAGGCGCCAACCTGTCTGACTCTGTTGCCATGTTCGAAGCCACACACGATACAGCGCCTAAATACGCTGGCAAAGAC
>JAFAGQ010000341.1 GCA_023422555.1 Pseudomonadota bacterium | reverse complement strand
GCGAGAAAGCCAAGGGCGCGCCCATCGAATTTGTATTCCCTGCCGAGGGCGTGAGCCTGGTGACTGAACCGGTAGCCATTCTCAAATCCGCCAAAAATCCCGAGGCCGCGAAAAAATTCGTGGACTTCGTTCTGTCCCAGCCAGGACAGGAACTGGTTCTGCAGCAGGGATATATTCCCGGCCGCAATGGTATGAAGAACCCGCCGGGCTTCCCCGAACGCAGCCAGATCAAAATGCTGCCATTCGATGCCGCAAGCGCCTTGCAGAACGCAGCCGCCGACAAGGAAAAATTCAGCGAGATTTTCGGCGGGTGAGTGTCGGCAAAGCCTCGCCACAGCAGTCGCCATTGCGTGCAGTCATTGTGGGAACCCACCGGCTGCATCTTTCAACAGGGACGATTGGCTGAGACCATTCAAGGGAACCAGCAGCGTCGGCCATCAGCGTTGACCATCAGTGGCACCTGAAAAGACGCCCGAACCCGGCGCAAATGTCGTGTCGGGTAAAATAAGGTTCGAGGCTGCGGTCTCGCGCCGCCGGCATTTTCGGCAGACAGCGTCGGCGAACAGCATATTTCATGGCATGATTGCCAGACGAATGACAGGACAAGATTAAAAATCAGGCGGTCGGCAGGATTGGACCGGATACCTGAATCTCATTATGGCAAAAGCTTCATCTTTTTTGCGACCTTTTGGCGGGACGCCAGCGTCGGCACTGACGCCGGTGCTGCTGGTGCTGGTGCTCGTACTGGCGGTGCTGCCTCCGGCGCGCCTGCTGGTCACCGCACTGGCGGATCTGTCACGCGCACAAGACAGCGCCATGTGGACCATCCTGACCAATGCCTCCACCTGGCGCGCCACTATTCACACTCTTGTCACCTCCGGGGTGGCAACGCTGATCTCGGTATTGCTGGGCACGGTCCTGGCCCTTCTTGTCACGCTGACCAATATCCGGGCCAAAGGCTTGTGGGTGTTCATGATCATGCTTCCCATGATGATCCCCCCGCAGGTCACGGCCCTGAGCTGGCTGCAGCTCAGTGGCCCGGGAAGTGCGCTCCTGCAACTGTTGCATCTGGCACCGCCGCTGGGTAGTCCACAGTATTTGCGTTCCTGGTGGGGCATTTCCCTGCTGATGGGCATTCAGCACGCGCCGCTGGTTTATCTGGCGGTTCGCGGCAGCCTGATGGCCCTGCCCAAAGAGCTGATTGAAGCAGCGCGTCTGGCCGGTGCCTCGCAAGGCGATGTGGTCAGAGATATGATTCTGCCTTTATGCCGCAACGGCCTGCTGGCCGGGGGGGCCATTGCCTTTGTTTCAGCGCTGGGCAATTTCGGTATTCCTGCCATGCTGGGCATTCCTGTCTCGTATTATGTGCTGCCGACGCTGATCTACCAGAAAATGGCCGATTTTGGTCCGGACATGCTGGCCGATGTTTCCAGTCTGTCGGTGATCATTGGGGTGGTCGCCCTGGCAGGTGTCGTGGTCCAGCAACGCTATTCCTCGCGCATGCCCCTGACTGGCATGCCGGGTCGGCCACTGGCCTTTTCTCTTGGCAAGCGACGCTGGATGGCGGAGTTCGCGCTGCTGCTTCTGGTACTGATTATTGTGGTTATTCCTCTGTTGGCGCTGATCTCCAGTTCGCTGGTTGCCGCCATGGGTATTCCGCTTTCCCTCAAAACGGCAAGCCTGCAGGCCTATGCGCAGGTACTGTTTCACCAGAGTGTCACCTTCCGGGCATTCAGCAACAGCATGATGTTGGCTGGTGCGGCGGCCCTGATTCTGTCTGCCATCTGTCTGCCGCTGGGTTATCTGTTCGTGCGTTTTCCGTCCAGAATGAATGCCATTTTGCAGGGTGTGATCGATTTGCCCTATGCCATTCCTGGCGTGGTGCTGGCTGTGGCGTGCATTCTGATTTTTGCGCGACCTTTGCCCATTCTGAATATCACACTTTACGGCTCACTGGGATTGATTCTATTTGCCTATCTGTCACGGTTCATGACGGTCTGTCTGAAGCCGATACAAAGCAGCATGATGCAACTGGATCCGGCGCTGGAAGAGGCCGCCCAGCTTTGCGGCGCGGGTCCCGGACGACGGCTGCGCGATATTGTTTTCCCCTTGCTTGCACCTGCCGCGTTTGCCGGTATGCTTCTGGTTTTTCTGATTGCCGTGAATGAACTGACAGTCTCGGCCCTGCTTTGGAGTGCAGGCAACGAAACGCTGGGCGTGCTGGTATTCAATCTGGACGATGGCGGCGAAACCGTGCTGGCCTCGGCAGTCTCGGTACTTATTGTGCTGATGGTGCTGGTATTGATGCTCTGTCTGAGCGTACTGGGCAGACGTCTTCCACAAGGAGTGATTCCATGGCGCAACTGACCCTGGAAAAAATCAGTAAACATTATGGCACCCATGCTGTGGTTGACGATGTCAGCCTGGATATCGAAAAAGGACAGTTCGTGGCATTGCTCGGGCCCAGTGGCTGTGGTAAAACCACGACCCTGAGAATGATCGCGGGCTTTGAACAGCTGGACCAGGGGCGCATTTTGCTCAACAATCGCCTGCTGGCGTCACCCGAGCATCATATCGCCCCTGAACAGCGCAATATGAGCATGGTCTTTCAGTCCTATGCGCTGTGGCCTCATAAAACCGTGCTCGATAATGCAGGGTACGCGCTGTCGCTCCGCGGGGTACGGGGACAGGCCTATCGGGATCAGGTCTTTGCCGCGCTGGAAACCGTGAATCTGGGCCATCTGGCCGATCGCTATCCGCAGGCACTCAGCGGCGGACAGCGGCAGCGGGTCGCGCTGGCGCGCTGTCTGGTTTCCCATCCCGAAGTGGTGCTGCTGGACGAGCCGTTGGCCAATCTGGATGTGCATCTGCGTACGTCCATGGAAACCACATTTCGCGAGTTTCATGCGCGCACCGGCGCTACGTTTCTGTATGTGACGCATGATCAGGCCGAAGCCATGGCCATGGCGGACCGCATTGCCGTCATGAACCATGGGCGGCTGGAGCAATGGGATACGCCCGAGAACCTGTATCGTCGCCCGGCATCACGCTGGGTCGCGACCTTCATTGGCAAAGGTTCGGTGCTGGATGTCCCCAGTCATGTCCACGGAAAAAATCTGAGAGCAGATGACATTGTCAGCCTGCTCTCCAATGCCGGAGCCATGCATCGCGGCGCCATGCTGGTACGACCCGAAGACGTGCGTATCGTTGATGAGGGGCTGCCGGTCATCGTGCGACATCGCGTGTTCAAGGGAGAACGATATCAGTACACTGCCGAGATGGCCGATGGCCAGTCCCTGACCTTCTATCACAATCGAATGCTCGAGCACGGACAAAAGGCACAGGTCGCGATCAGTCACGCCTGGGGACTGGATCTTTAGCGCCAGCGTTTTCAAAGCGCGAATCTGGCGCATCGCCGCGGTCAGTCCTTGAAACCAACCGGGGCGATGCCTGACTTTTAACGCGCGATTACTGACCCGGACACTCTGAACACTCACCGGCCAGATCCGGTGACAGGCGCAGTTGTGAGCTGAGGTCGCGCAATGCGGTACGCACGCCTTCCTCGATCACGGGATGGTAGTAAGGCATGTCCAGCATCTGGGCAACGGTCATCTTCTGTTGATGCGCCCAGGCAAGCAGGTGAGCCAGATGCTCTGCAGCAGGGCCTACCATCTCCGCTCCCAGCAACCGGCCACTGCCGTGTTCTGCATAAATGCGCAGATGCCCTTTGTTGACGCCCATCACACGACTGCGGCCCTGATTGTTGAACGACACTTCGCCCACTGCGTAGCAGCCACAATTGTCATATTTGCCCGTCACTTCCCTGAAGCGCATACCAATGCTGGCAATTTGCGGATCACTGAATATCACGCCGATCTGCGACCGGCGAAGTCCTTCGGTCACTTTGGGGAATATGCCTGCATTCGAACCTGCAATAAAGCCCTGGTCTGCGGCCTCATGCAACAGAGGCAGCTGATTGGACGCATCGCCGGCGATAAAAATATGCGGTACGCTGGTTTGCATGGTGTAACGGTCTGCCTTGGGGACGCCTCGCTCATCGCGGTCGATTTTCAGATTGTCCAGTCCAAGATTCTCGATATTGGGCTTGCGGCCGGTGGCGGCCAGCAGATAATCCACCGTGACTGAACCACTTTGACCATTTTCTGAATACTCCACTTTCACGCCCTTGCCGCTTTCCAGCAGACTGACTTTAGTGTCGGCATCCAGATGCAGGTTCATCTCAGCATCAAAAATTTCCAGCGCTTTTTCCTGCACAACCGGGTCGGTAATGCCGCCCAGTGCGTTGTCCTTCCCGAAAACATGAACCTCTACACCAAGACGATGCAGTGCCTGGCCGATTTCCAGGCCAATGACGCCTGCGCCGAAAACAGCCACGCTAGCAGGCAGTGTTTCCCAGTCGAAAACATCATCGTTCACAATCAGTCGATTTCCCAGCGACAGCCAGGCTGGAACAATGAAAGGGCGTGAACCGGTAGCGATCACCACGCGTTTGGCCGTGATTTCAGTGTGATCGTCGACCAGTATCGTATGCTCGTCCTTGAATCGGGCCCGACCCAGAATACGATTCTCAGCCGGAAAACCCTCGACGTCTTCAAGCACAAAGCCTACGAAACGATCGCGCTCTGAACGCACACGCTGCATGACTTCACGACCGTCAATGCGCAGGGCACCATCAGGATGCACGCCAAACTGGTCAGCATGGCGAACGCGATGTGCCGCCTCTGCTGCTGCGATCAGCAGCTTGGATGGCATGCAGCCCACACGGGCGCAAGTGGTACCGAACTTGTGATCTTCGACCAGATACACGCTGTCGGTGGATTGGCGGGCGGCGCGAAATGCGCTCATGCCTGCCGTACCACCGCCCAGAATAACGACATCAGCGTTGATTGATTTCATATTCGATTCCTGATTTTGAAAGTTGCTTTCGCAGCTTTATGGTTGATTCTAC
>JAFAGQ010000327.1 GCA_023422555.1 Pseudomonadota bacterium | reverse complement strand
GGGGCGCTCCGGCTTTGCGCCCTTCCCCGAAATCTGGCCCGAAAAACCCGTCACCCAGACGGTCAATGATATTTTCAGCCGATTTCGCATAGGCAGAGATGCAGACAGTTATCACGATGATCCTGCGAGGCGGACTGCTTACGAGAACACCAAATTTCCCCTGCATGCCTTCGATGCGTTCAGCCGCCAGATGGTTCCGCGCTGGACGCATACCAATGGAGCCATTCTTTCTGCATTCGAAGCCCTGCTGCTTAAACTTGGCGCCGCCACAATCGTATGTCATTCGCAGGCCGGTCCGCTGGCACTGCAACTGGCAGGCAAACACCCGGAACAAGTCAGCGCGCTTGTGGCTGTCGAACCGGCAGGAATTCCAGACCTGGATTTCTCAGCATTTCGCGTTCCGGCGTTGATTCTGCTGGGCGACAACATCGATACCGACGTTCGATGGCCTCGTATCAGGGAAAAAATCATGCATTTTTCCCGAACTACCTCAAGGACTGACGTTATTTCCTTGCCCGAAGAAGGAATGACAGGCAATTCACATGTCATGATGATGGATACCAACAACCTGGAGATAGCATCGCTGGTCAATCAATGGTTATTCAAAACGCTGGCCACCTGATCAGGCGTGTTCCACCAAAGCGTTAAAGCAGGCGACGTAATGACTCAAAGAACAGCGTGGACTGCAGTCGTTCCTGCTGTATCTGCTTTGCGGCCAGTGCCGCTTTTTCTTCGTCCACCGGCTTTAGCGGCAACCCGGATGAATGCGCCAGCACTTCCACGCGGGCGGCCCGCTCCAGATAATATAAATCATCGTATGCATACGCAACACTTTCACCACATACGATAGGGCCATGATTGGTCAGGAACGCCACGTCCGCGCCATTCATGGCATGTGCAATACGCTCACCTTCGGCATGATCCAGTGCCAGACCGTTATAGTCGCGATCAATGGCAATCCGCTTGTAAAAACGCATGGCATTTTGTGACAACAAGGGATCCAGTCCGCCATTCTCGGTCAGCGTCAATGCCGTGGCATAAGGCATGTGCGTGTGCAATACGCATTTTTTCCTGGCGATGCGGTGAACGGCAGCATGAATAAACAAGGCCGTGGGTTCAATTTCATGCTTTCCCCAGAGTTTGTTGCCTTCCCCGTCTACCATCACGATATCGTCCGCCTGGATCTCTGACCATTGGAACCCGCGGGGATTCAACAGAAACCAGTCTGAACAGGCAGGCACCTCTGCACTGAAATGATTGCATACGCCTTCGGAAAAGTCATGGAACGCGGCTGCCCGCAGCGCAAGCGCCAGGTCTTCCCGCAGTTGTGTGGTTTCTTCTGAATGGTAGGCTGCCTCGTACTGGTTCTGTATGGTATCCATTGTTCTCCCCTGCAAATTGATTGATCGGCTTTAGTCTAGTGCTAATTTGCCCATTTGTGTTAATTGATCTGCATTAAGCTCTATGTTGCGACCTGCGGCCCGCTACCACTAACACGCTTGAAAGTTCGGAAAACGATAGGTACTATGGCATGGCATCTGCGATCATCCATGTTCGCAGACAAAATCAGCAGTAATTTCGTTTGAACTTATGGCAATGACCCCAGTTTCTACCTACCTATTTCTGGCCGGCGCAATCATTATGGAAGTGATTGCCACCTCTTTTCTCAAATCCTCTGAAAATTTTACGCGGCTTGTTCCCTCGCTGATCACGATCGCGGGTTATGCGGCCGCGTTCTTCCTGTTGTCGCTCAGTCTTCGGACCATGCCCACGGGAATTGCATATGCAATCTGGTCAGGGGTTGGTATCGTCCTTATTTCGCTGATCGGATGGATCTGGTTCGGACAGTCGCTGGATGGCCCCGCCTTACTCGGCATGGGACTGATTATCGCCGGCGTTGTCGTCATCAATGTATTTTCCGGCAGCGTTTCGCACTGACACCTCATTGAATGCGCTGGTTGCCATGATGAAAACCGGGGCAGCCAGGCCATTACCGCTCACAAGATCCCAGGCAAAACAGAGCTACCGGACTGTGTCCTGCCGGTACGGTGATCAATTCACTCAAGGCCGTATCATCCACCCCCATGACCAGCACGCCACCCAGCTCTTCCACCATCGCGGCAAGATATAGCGATTGTGCTACGGCACCAGCCTCTACATCAATATAACGTGCACCCCGTCGGCCATCTGCCTGCTGGTCGGCAAAATGCGCCAATGCGCTGGCATAATCGGCTGTGATGACAATCAAAACAGGTGCCGTTTCAAGCCAGGTATCTTCAGCAAGCGACACAGCAAGCAAACCGCCCTGTGGCGGCACGTTTCCCGTGCGATGCAACTCGTGGGTTTGCGCGTCAAACGAATAGGTTCCTGGTGCCATATCCTGTACACGACGGCCAATAACGGTCAGGCCCAGCGGATGCAGGGCGTGGGCTGACGGTGCGCCCCTGCCTCCGTCGGCATTGTTCAGGCCCTGTGCGCAAACCAGAATGCGCTTCAGCGCGTCAGCAGAAACCGCGGCCGAGCCAAACTGCCGGTGACTGCGACGCCGTGATATCAGTTCATACAGGGTGTCTCGTTGCTGTTCTGCTGCGGCACTGCCCATGATTCACTCCCTATCTGCCAGGAACACAATATGAGTGTATCAATTAACACCCGCACATTTGATCCCCCACCAGAATTGGCGTGTTTCGGCATGTAAGCCGACTCATTGTTGCAAGCGAAGCCACATCATCGCTCGACGGCCGCCAGACAGAAAGTCGCTGTCATCTGTCAGAAAAATAATACACACGTGATAATGACAAACGCAATTTCAGCGCACATTCAGATTAGCTGCTTATAATAGTTAGTTAGCTAACTATTTCAAATACCATTACTTCTTTTCCATTCTTTTTCCGATCTTTTTTGCCATGACAACAAAATCTAACCTGCCCACGGACGCGACCCGCATGGCGATGAGCCAGACCATGCTGCACATGGCCCGGTCCTACCGCGCAGCCGCCGACCAGTTACTGGCGGAACTGGGCGTATCCCAGGCAACCGCATGGCCGATCATTGTGATTCAACGGCTAGGGGAAGGTGTAAGGCAGAAAGAAATTGCCGAAGATCTGGGGATTGAAGCGCCCTCACTGGTACGGCTGCTTGATCAGCTTGAAGCCAGCGGATTGGCGCTGAGAAAAGTCGATCCGGCTGACGGACGCAGCAAGACCGTTCATCTGACCGACGCCGGCCGTCTCATCGCAAGCGACATCAACAAACGCCTGCTCAGTTTTCGTCGTGCCGTATTTTCAAGCGTATCCAGCGAAGATGCGGATGCGTTCCTGCGCGTTCTTGACGCCATCAGAAACAACACGGCTGACCTTGGCAAGGCATCCGGCAAATATGCGGGCAATCAGAAATGACGCTTTTCACCCGCGACGAGGTGCTGTTTTCCTTCAAATGTTATATAAGCGCCATGTTGGCGCTTTATATTTCATACAGCATCGGCCTGTCCAATCCTTTCTGGGCAATGATGACGGCCTACGTTGTGACCACCCAGCCCTGGGCAGGGAGCATTCGCTCCAAGGCCCTATACCGGCTCGGCGGTACCGTGCTGGGCTCTGCGGCTGCCATTGCCATTATTCCCAATCTCAATCAGAGTCCGCTACTGACCACCGCTGCCATGGCACTGTGGGTTGGCGGCTGTTTATATATTTCCCTGCTGGATCGCACACCTCGCTCCTACGTTTTCATGCTTGCCGGCTATACGGCGGCACTAATCGGCTTTCCTGCTGTGAATGATCCGATAGGACTTTTTGACAAAGGAATCTCTCGTGTAGAGGAGATCAGCCTGGGCATTATGTGCGCTGCACTTGTGCATACGCTGATCATGCCCCGCAGTATTGCGCCTGTGGTTATGTCCGGTCTGGATAAAACACTGGCCGATGCGCGCAGCTGGATGGTATCCACGCTGCGACTCGCCACCGCGGAAGAAGACAGACAGAATCGCCGCAAGCTGGCCAACGATATTACCCAGCTGCGACTGACCGCCACGCATATTCCTTTTGACACCAGCAATATTCGCTGGTCTTCACATCTTTTGCGTGCGTTGCTCAACCGAATTATCAGCCTTACCCCTACGATCTCCTCGGTCGAAGACAGACTCAATGCCTTGCAGGCAGTTGGTCATCAATTGCCTGAACCGTTGCGAGAAGTTCTCGAAAAAATCAGCGATTGGGTGGAATCCGGCGCACTGCCCACGCCTGAAGGTCTGCGTCAGTTGCATCAGGACATAGACCGTATTACCCCGGCCATTGACAACGATACCCAATGGGATACCTTGCTGACTGCAAGTCTGGCAGCCCGCCTGCATGAACTGGTCAATACCTATGCCAAGTGTGTTCAGATGCGAAGCGATCTTGACGCCGGCATTCAAAAGGCGACAGGAGAAGCCTATGCAAACCGCCGCAAGCCCGATCTGCACATCGATCATGGCATTGCACTGCAATCAGCCATGGCCGCAGCCATCGCGATTGGCGTCTGTTGTGTGTTCTGGATTGTGACTGCCTGGCCTCAGGGAAGTACGGCAGCCATGATGGCCGCCGTTTTCAGCTGTTTCTTCTCCACGCTGGACAATCCGGTAGCGCCCATGCGGGTCTTCCTGCGTTACACCATTTATTCGATTCCTGTGTCCGCGTTTTATCTGCTGGTTGCGCTACCCGCCGTCCATTCAT
>JAFAGQ010000234.1 GCA_023422555.1 Pseudomonadota bacterium | reverse complement strand
TTTAGCCAGGTAATCTCAAAAATTAGTCGGAAGCGTGTTTTCCGCAATACTCCATCCACCTCCTATTTCTCAGCGAGCGAGCCTTGAACGAATTACATGATCCCAGTGAATTGAAAAGTATGGGTCTGAAAGCCACTTTTCCGCGGCTTAAGATTCTGGATATCTTCCGCAAGGCCGAAATCCGCCATCTGAGCGCGGAAGATGTTTATCGCCTGCTTATTTCCGAAAACGTCGACATTGGTCTGGCCACCGTTTACCGTGTGCTCACCCAGTTTGAGCAGGCCGGTATTCTGTCCAGAAGCCAGTTCGACAACGGTAAGGCGGTTTACGAACTTGACGACGGTGCGCACCACGATCACCTGGTGTGTTCTGCATGCGGTAAAGTGGTTGAGTTTTCCGATCCGGAAATCGAGAAGCGTCAGGCTAAAGTGGCCAAAGACAATAACTTCACACTAGAAAGCCATGCCATGGTGCTCTATGGTATTTGTGGTGACTGCGAAAACCGTCACCGCCGCTGATCGACGCAAGCATGAGAAATGAAGCATGCTTCGTTCCGCGTGCTTCATTTCGAAAGAATCAGAAAAGGCGAATCAATCCGCACGAATAAAACCGCACGAATCAATCGGCGAGAATCAAACAGAGTGAATCAATCAGCGTGCGTCAGCATTTCGCGCGCATGGTCGCGCGTGGTGGCCGTAATTTTGACACCGCCCAGCATACGGGCAATTTCTTCCACGCGCGCCTGATCATCAAGCAGTTCAATGCGTGATACCGTTTCGCGCTTACCCTGTTTTTTCTGCACTTCAAAATGATGATGGGCGCAGGCGGCCACCTGGGGAAGGTGGGTCACACAAAGGACCTGATGCTGCCGACCCAGATCGCGCAGCAATTTGCCCACAACCTCAGCAACCGCGCCACCAATGCCGGTATCAACTTCATCGTAAATGAGCGTAGGCACCTGATGTGCCTGATTGGCCATCACTGACAGGGCCAGGGAAATACGCGCCAGTTCACCGCCTGAGGCCACTTTAGCCAGCGGGCGTGGCTCGCTGCCCGCATGGGCGGCCACATTGAACTGAACGTTGTCCATGCCGGCGGCACCGGGCTCGGCGGGCTCAATGGTAATTTCAAATGTGCTGCCTTTCATGGCGAGCGTCTGCAGCGCTTTGGTGACCGCCTGGGAAAGCGTGGCGGCTGTCGTCTTGCGTGCTTTTGTGATTTTTTCTGCCACTTCGCGATAGGCTGCTTCGTGTCGGGCCACCTGCTGTTCGAGTCCGGCCAGATCCGATGCGTCACTGAGCGCTTCCAGTGCTTTGCTCAGTTCCTGCTGGCGATCATACAGTTCTTCGGGTTCCAGTCGAAATTTGCGTGCCATGTTGAACATGGCGCTCATGCGCTCTTCGGTTTCCGCCAGACGAGCCGGGTCAAGATCGGCCTTGTCCAGATAACTGCCCAGATCAGAGGCGGCTTCGGTTGCGGCAATGCGGGCAGATTCCAGGGCATCGTAAATGCCTTGCAGTCCCTGATCATTGCGCAGCAAAGGCTCAATCTGATGCATGGCTGCGTTCAATGCATTCAGCGCCGATGCTTCTTCGCCATCAAGTAGATTCAGCGCTCCGGCGGCGCCTTCCATCAGGGCTGATGCGTTGGCCAGACGGTTGTAGTCGGCATTGATGGTAGCCCATTCATCCTTACCTGGATTGAGTCGGCTGATTTCATTCAGTTGCCACTCAAGACGCTCCTGTTCGGCCTGTGCTTCGCGCTGATTACTGCGGGCGTGTTCCAGTTTTTGGCGGGCCTGTTGCCAGTCTTTCCAGTGTGTGTTGATCTGCGCAACAAGTGCTTCCAGCTGGCCGTGTGCATCCAGCAAAATTCGCTGTTCATGGCGCTGCAATAGCTTTTGATGCGCGTGCTGACCGTGTATGTCCAGCAAATGGGCACTGATTGATTTGAGCTGCGCCAGGGTTGCGGGCACGCCGTTGATAAAGGCACGGGATTTGCCACTGCGATCGATCACGCGGCGCAGCACCAGTTCCTCGTCATCCAGTTCCAGTTCCTCAAGCATTGGATGCAGGGAAGGAGGTACGTCAAAAACCGCACTAATGTCAGCCTTGTCGGCACCTTCACGAATGGCGGCGCTGTCGCCGCGCGCGCCCAGTGTCAGGGCAAGGGCATCAATAAGGATGGATTTGCCGGCGCCCGTTTCGCCGGTAAAGACCGAGAAACCGGCGTCAAAGTGCAGCTCGGTTTGTTCAACAATGACAAAATCACGGATATGCAGGGAACGGAGCATGTAATCGAACTTCTGTGATGAATGGGATTGCTGGGTTCAGGATGGATCGATCGTCAGGTCGGTGCTACGCGGACTCTGGCATGATATTCCAGTGCAGCTTCTGGCGCAGGGTGGAAAAGAAACTGTACCCTTTCGGGTGAAGAAAGCGGATCTGATGATCGGCCTTGGTCACAACGATTTTGTCACCCAGCTGCAGATCGGACCAGGTCTGCATATCAAAGTGCACACTGGCGCCCGTTTCCACGCGGCCCACTTCTGTCAGTGTCAATGTCAGCGTGCCCGTATCCGGAACGGCGATAGGCCGGTTCGACAAGGTTTGCGGGGCGACAGGAACCAGCAGGAATGCGTTGACTGCCGGGTGAAGAATGGGTCCGCTGGCGCTCAGCGAATAGGCAGTGGAGCCGGTAGGAGTGGCAACAATGAGCCCGTCAGCGCGCTGCCGGTACATGAGCGTTTCGTTGTATTCGACGCAGATTTCAATCATGCCGCCGCGACTGGCCCGGTTGAGTACAACGTCATTGAGCGCCAGGGCACAGGTCAGGGTCTGGTCATCTCTGACGACAGATGCCTGCAACAGGGTGCGGTGTTCAATTTCGTACTGACCTTCAAGAACCGATTCGATTGCTTCCTGGGCGTTCTGTACGGGAATGTCGGTAATGAAGCCCAGTCGCCCGTGGTTGATGCCCAAAAGCGGCACATCGTACTGGGCAAGTGTGCGGCCCACGCCCAGCATGGTACCGTCTCCGCCCATGACGATGACAAGATCAGCCTGATTGCCAATTTCGGCAGTGGTCGCGGCAGGGTATTCGGTGACGCCGGTGTTCTCAGACGTTTCCTTTTCAACCAGGACCTGTCTGCCCGCGTCGACAAGCACACGCGCCAGCGCGCGTAACGGCCCATCAAGACCCGAGTCGTGATATCTGCCGACCAGTGCTATGGTTGAAAAATGCATAGTGAAACCATATACAATAAACGAAACGACAATGAAAAAGGGATATGTACCGGAAATGAAGCCTACGGCAATCGTCATAATACGTTATTCTACATTGACTAC
>JAFAGQ010000284.1 GCA_023422555.1 Pseudomonadota bacterium | reverse complement strand
ATCATTTCGTTTGTGATAATGCTTTGAACGAGCCGGGCATAATCCTGCGGTGTTCCCAGTCGTGAAGGGAAGGGGATGTTTGCAGCCAGAGAGTCCTGAACTTCCTGGGGCATGCCAAAAATCATTGGGGTGCCGAAAATGCCGGGTGCGATGGTATTGCAGCGAATACCTGAACGAGCCAGATCGCGGGCAATGGGCAATGTCATGCCAACTACGCCCCCTTTGGAGGCAGAGTAGGCGGCCTGCCCGATCTGACCCTCATAGGCGGCGACCGAAGCGGTATTGATGATAACGCCGCGTTCCCCTGTGGACTCAGGTTCATTATCGTTCATGGCCTGAGCGGCAAGGCGCAGCATGTTGAAAGAGCCAATCAGGTTGACGCTGACAACTTTTTGAAAGAGATCAAGGGGATGGGCACCGGTTTTGCCAACGGTACGCGACGCCGGTGCGATACCGGCGCAGTTGACCAGGCCAACCAGTTTGCCCAGCTCTGTGGCTGCCTTGACGACGGCAGTCGCATCAGCTTCACTGGTGACGTCG
The DNA here is from genome assembly GCA_023422555.1 of Pseudomonadota bacterium. GTDB lineage: Bacteria > Pseudomonadota > Gammaproteobacteria > Burkholderiales > Burkholderiaceae_B > Advenella. The sequence continues at coordinate 3,281 of JAFAGQ010000284.1, read as the reverse complement.
CAGTGTACGTATTGCTGTTTCAGTTCGGTAGCCAGTTGTTTGCCAGGTTCGTCCTGAACGTCGGCGATGACGACTTTGGCGCCGTTTTCGACCAGCATTTTTACCGTGCCGGCACCCAGGCCCGAAGCGCCACCGGTAACGATAAAGACTTTATCCTTGATTTCCATTGAATCTCCTTGTGCGCTTACGACTGGCTCAGCGCTTCTTCTATACGACGGGTAATTTCTTCAACCTGACCCACGCCGGAAATATGGACGTACTTGGGTGCTTTGGCATCGTTTTCGGCAGCCCAGTCTGAATAATATTTGACCAGAGGGCGTGTCTGATTGCGGTAAACCTCAAGACGCTTTCTGACCGTGTCTTCCTGGTCGTCGTCACGCTGAACCAGCGTTTCGCCGGTCACATCATCTTTGCCTTCTACTTTGGGCGGATTGAAGCGCAAATGGTAGGTGCGGCCGCTGGCAGGATGCACGCGGCGTCCGCTCATGCGTTCGATAATGTCGTCTTCAGGAACATCGATTTCAATGACATAGTCAAGGCCGATATCTGCATTTTTCAGGGCATCTGCCTGAGGAATGGTGCGGGGGAAACCGTCAAAAAGGTAACCCTTTTTACAGTCGTCTGCCTGCAGGCGGTCCTTAACGAGGCGGATGATGATGTCATCTGACACCAGTCCGCCGTTGTCCATGACTTTTTTTGCTTCAAGGCCCACAGGGGTTTGAGCTTTGACAGCCGCACGCAACATGTCGCCCGTGGAAATTTGCGGAATACCGTATTTCCGGGTAATGAAAGTTGCCTGAGTGCCTTTGCCTGCGCCTGGTGGCCCTAACAAAATGAGACGCATGGATCCCTCCTGGATGTTGTTATTTGTTACTAACGGAATGCTATTTTATATGATGCATTGCAAAATTAAGGCGAGCGGCGAAAAAAATCACGAACTCGATCAAGATCTTCCTGCGTATCCACGCCTGGCATGGGTGCGCCGGCGGTGATTGCCACATGAATGCGGAATCCGTGTTCCAGCGCACGTAGCTGCTCAAGGGATTCAAACGCTTCCAGTGGCCCCTGGGTAAGGGTAGGAAAAATTTTCAGGAACCCGCTACGATAAGCGTATAACCCGATATGATGCAATGCGGGAAAACCTGTAGGCAGGGTATTTGCCGCGAGCTGCTGCGGGGTGTCTGCCACCGTGAAATGGTTACGGGCCCACGGTATGGGGGCACGCGAAAAGTACAGCGCGTACTGGTCCTGAGTACACGTAACCTTAACAATATTCGGATTGAAAAAATCTGAGGCATCGGCTAACGGATAGGCGCAGGTGGATATCGCCGCTGCCGCGTTGCTCTGAAGATCAGCCGCTGCCTGATTGATGATATCGGATTCGATCAGCGGCTCATCACCTTGCACATTGACGATAATCTGCTCGTCTGCAAGGCCCAGCTGCGACACAACTTCGGCAAGCCTGTCTGTCCCCGAGGGATGGTCCTGACGCGTCATGAGTACAGAACAGCCGTGTTCTGTTGCCACGCTGGCGATGGTCTGGTCATCTGTAGCAATATAAACCTGGACCGCTTCTGACCGGGCAGCCTGCCTGGCGGTTCGAACCACCATGGGAACGCCATCAATATCGGCAAGCATCTTGCCGGGCAGGCGCGTTGATGCAGCGCGTGCGGGCACGATAACAATGAAACCCTTCATGATCAGTGCTTGCTGTTTACGGAGGGGTCGGCTGTGGTTTTTGCCTGATTCAAAGAACGGGCTTCTTCCTGCAGCATGACCGGGATGCCGTTTTTAATGGGAAAGGCAAGTTTGTCATACTGACAGATCAGCTCTTGCTGGCTTTGGTCGTGGCGCAGGGGACTGTTGCACAGTGGGCAGACAAGTAGCTTGAGAAAATGTGAGTCCATGTTGAAAAGGCGAAAGTCTGTTGAATGGATCAGTATAACGGCAAAGATTCGAGTTTTTGAGCGATCTCGTCGAAAAAATTGCCATCGGAAAACCGAGGGGACACCGCAACGGCCCACGGACGATCGTCCTGCAGGTTGCGGCACTTGGCAGCATCCTTGGTCGTCATCAGAATGGCGTCAGCCTGGATACCGGCCAGTTCTTCCTCCGAGAAGGGATGGTGGTCGGGAAAGGCAATTGTCTTGCGGACCGTGATTCCGGCGTGCTCAAGTGTTCTGAAAAAGCGGGGAGGGTGACCAATCCCTGCAATTGCAACGATGTTCGTGCTGCGGTGGCGCTCCAGCCAGGCAGCCGGATCCAGCGCAAGACCCGATTTCAGGTGAATGATTTGTGTGGGGACCAGCTGCATCACGATCCGTCGCGGCCCGGTTTGTTTGTCCCGTTGTCGTCTGGCAGCCTCAGTGCCGGGAGCGGACAGGGAAACATCATTCGATGCGTTGCTTATCAGGAAGTCTATCGTGTTCAAGCGAGAGGGCGGTTCACGCAAGGGACCGGCAGGAAGCAGACGTGCGTTTCCCACACCGCGCGCATCCTGAACCACAATCTCAATATCGCGGGCCAGCGCCAGATGCTGCAGGCCATCATCGGCAATAATAACAGTGGTCTCGGGGTAATGTTGCAGCAGGCATTGTGCTGCGCTGGCTCTGTCGGGATGAACGGCTATGGGGGCTGCCGCGGCGAGCATGGCGGGCTCATCGCCGATTTCTGCGGCCGCGGCGTTCGCACCATATGCATGGCGAGGTTGCGGACCAATTTTGACACCGTAACCCCGGCTGATGATGCCCGGCTGCCAGCCGCGTTCACGCAGGGCGGCGACAAGCGCCAGCACAAAGGGGGTTTTTCCTGTTCCGCCAACAAAGATATTGCCCACCACGATCACCGGGACCGGAAGGTGGTTCTGTTTTTTCAGGCCGCTGGCATACAGTCCGCGCTTGATCCGGACAACAAGTGCGGTGAGCCAGGACAGTGGCAGCAACAGGTTGGAGAGCCAGCCACCCGCCAGCCACTGAGTCTGTAGTGTCTGGATCAGGCCCGACTGTTTTTTCAATTCCATGCAGGACTTTACCGAAAACACCCTGCCGATTCCGGCGCGGGTATGACAAAATGACTGTCATTATCGCATCAAACAGACGTCGACATTAACGCAAATAGCGGTCCGGCATCATCGATTCGTCAATCGAACAGAGGATCGAAACCGGCAAATGTAACTACCCACATTTTCTGTGGATAATTCTGTTAATAAGATGCTGTAATGGCATATCTGCACACGTAGCGCGCTTGTTTGCTTAATGATTGTGCAATTTTTCTGAAATATT
>JAFAGQ010000190.1 GCA_023422555.1 Pseudomonadota bacterium | reverse complement strand
AGCCGACTGCCATTGCTGCAGCGAGCAAAGTCTTTTTCATGTAATAAATCTCCTCAGGAGGTGGGTGTCGTTTTTATGACAAAAAATTCTTGTAACAGAAAAGTTTCAGAAACGTTTCAGCTTCGAGGAAATATAAAGAGTTGCTCCCGGCCTGTAAAGAAGGGCTTCCGCGGGCAATTGGTGAGTTTTCAATATCAGAACGACGCTAAATTAGAACTTCCTGGCTTGGTGATGCCACATTATTTATGCGCACAAATCACAACTGGCGATATCGTTTGTTTTCCTCCTTTCCTTCAATTACATACGTGATATCAATGGCTTAATTGCACCAACATCGCGCGTAGCAGGAAAATTGCATCTGTGGTTTTTCGTCAATATTGTGTGCTTTTTCAACAACGCCAGACATGGTTGTAACCACAGAGAGAGGGTTTACCTGCATAGGGCATACACTTACGCAATCCTGACGAATTTGTGACTGAAATGCGACATTTTGTATCTTTGCCTAGGCAAGGGTCGCCTGTTGCTTCCCGACTGTCTGCCTTTGTATCAGGTGCGCATAAAAGCCGCCGGCATCCATTAATGCCTCATGAGAACCTGCCTCCACGATCCGTCCCTGATCAATGACCAGAATGCGGTCGGCTGAACGCACGGTGGAGAGTCGGTGTGCAATGATGATTGTGGTACGACCCTGCATCAACCGATTCAGTGATTCATTGATCAGATTCTCGCTCAGGGTATCCAGGCTTGACGTTGCCTCATCCAGAATCAGCACGGGCGCATCTTTCAGAAAAGCCCTGGCAATGGATATACGCTGACGCTGACCGCCAGACAACTGCAACCCCCGGTCACCTACGGGCGTGTCCAGACCATCGGGCAATGTGTTTACAAAACTTGTTAGCGCGGCCTGCTCAATCGCGCGCTGCAATTGTTCCGCAGACGCCTCCGGGTTACCCAGCAGAATGTTTTCGCCAAGGGTCTGATTAAAGATCCATGTATCCTGTGCTACCAGCGCGATATTGCGTCTCAGCGATTCCTGCTGAAGCTGCTTTAAATCGATGCCATCAATGCGGATCGTACCTTCTTGTGGATCCCAGAATCTCAATAGAAGATTGGCCAGTGTCGTTTTCCCTGAACCAGAAGATCCCACAAGTGCAATTTTGCTTCCGGGGGCAATATCAATGTTGATATCCGAAAGGACCTGTCGATCGCCATAAGAGAAATTCACACGGTCAAAATGAATTGCCGGTCCCTGACGATGCTCCTGGAGTTGCTGCGGACCGTCTTTGATGAGCACCGGCTCGCTCTCAATGGCATCCAGCCGCCGAGTAGATGCCAGCGAATCGGCCAGCTGCCTGGCTGTCTGGGCCAATTCGGTAAGCGGGAGGAAGGCGGAGACTGCAATCAGCGCCATCAGCGGCACTGTTCCCACCGCCAGTCCCTGCGTCTGCGACAGATAAGCGCCAGTCAGCAGCACTGCCAGTGTCCCCATCGAGGAAATGACCTCCTGCAATGACACTTGCAATGTAATGTCCTGATATGCAGCAACACGTACTTCCTGATACTTTGCTATTGATTCTTCAAACTGCTTTCTGCGAACCCCGGTAGCCTGGAAGGCAATCAGCTCATTCATGCCTTGCAGCGTGTCGACCATGAATGCATTCATGAGACCCATGTTCCGGCGTGACTGCTCTCCCAGTTCATCGGCACGACGTCGCATCAGCACCGGCAGGAATGCCGCCAGCAACATGAACGGAATCAGGACAAGCGCAACCTGCCAGGCCAGAGAAAACAGAATGATCAGTACCGTGCTTGGAATCAGCAGCGCCACGAAGGCCGGCGCAATCATATGGGCGAAGAAGAATTCGACGGTTTCAATATCCTGCGTTGCCAGGCTTGTCAGATCGCCTGATCGGCGCCGCAGCATATATGCCGGCGCCAGACGCTCCAGGCAGTCATAAAGTCTTACGCGCATCTGCGCCAGCAGTTGATAGGCCATCTCGTGCGATCGCCAGGTTTCGTTCCATTGCAGATACGAAGCCAGCGGAACCAGGATTGCCATGGCGATCAGATAATAACTAAAGCCAGCATCGGCTTTGACCGCGGCAACCGTCATTGCGCTCAATATGCTGATTGCAATAAGCGCATAAATTCTGCCCATTCCCGACAGGACCGTCAGCACCACTTGTCGTTTCCATGGCCGGATATAACTGAACAGCACCCTAAGTATTTCAATGACTGGCTTTCTGGGTACGTCAGAGTCAATTGAGCGCGGCTGCGGGTCAAATTCAGCATTTCGAGCCGGTAGTTCAGTCTCCGCGGCTGAGCCCGGACCCGGATCAACTGCCGTATTATTATTCGGCTTCGCAGCAACGCCAAGATTCTCAGAGTGAATGAGGCCATTTGCTGCCTCTGCTGAATCCAAGGCACCCGCATGCATTACCGCATCTGCATCTGTTGCATCTGCATGTATCGTGTCTGTATGACTCAATTGATCCAGCATCAATTCGCGGTAGATGTCGGAATTCCGGATCAGATCTGTGTGCTTCCCGCTGGCCGCAACCCTGCCGTCATGCAGCACAATAATACGATCAGCATTGATGACACTTGAAAGTCGATGCGCAAGTACAAGCGTGGTGCGACCCTGCGCCAACGATTCCAGCGCCCGCTCAATCTGGTGCTCGTTTTCCGCATCCACGCTGGACAGTGCCTCATCCAGAATCAGGATTGGCGAATTTCTGAGAATGGCGCGCGCAATTGCCAGTCGCTGCTTCTGGCCTCCCGACAGGCGCAGCCCCCGCTCTCCGATAAGAGTGTCATATCCGTTAGGGAGGGCAATAATGAACTCATGCGCATTCGCCGCTTTACTGGCTGCCAGAATCTGTTCGCGCGTCGCCTCAGGTGCTGCCAGCTTCAGGTTATCTTCGACCGACCCAAAAAACAGATAAGTATCCTGCTGCACAACGGCAACACTGCTGCGCAGTGCTTCGCTGGAATATTCACAAATGTCATACCCACCCATCAGCACGCGTCCGCTACCCGGAACTGAAAAACCAAGAAGCAGTTTGACGAGAGTGGATTTGCCGCTGCCGCTATGACCCACCACTGCAACGCGCTCTCCCGCGCCCACAGTGAAGGAAATATCATCAAGTGCGCGACGTCTTTGTCCCGAATAGGAAAAGCTGACGTTTTCAAAGGCAAAAGACGCGCTGGGTAGTGCATTGCGATGACCCTGACCACCCGTTGCCGGCACCGGCACATTCAACAATTCACGTATGCTTTCCGCCGCTGCATTGGCCGTCATCCCTTTATGCAGCAGGGCCCTCAGGTCTCTTAATGGACGAAAGACCTCTGTACCTGCCATCAGAACGATCAGCAATGCTTCCAGAGACATCTGGCCGTGAGACACGCGCCATGCACCCAGTGCAATCGCACCAGCCGCGCCGCCAGCGATGGCCAGATCCGTAACAGCCCGATTGAGCATATTGGTCTGCGTGACAAAGAAAGTGCTGTCGCTCAGTTCATGCGCCCGTTGTGCCAGTCGCTTGCCAAATGTCATACTCTGGCCGAAAGCCTTAAGCGTGGTCAGGCCCTGTATACCGTCCAGCAACGTATCACCAAACGCCTTATAGGTTGCAGACAAGGAGAGGGCCGCCCGCGCGCTGATGCGAGTTAACAGCAACGGCAGAATCAGACCGACTATTGCGGCGATGGAAACGACCGCAGCCACCGGTACGTCCCACCATGCAAGTATGACAAACAGAATAATCGGCACCGCGCCGGAAATAATCAGCTGAGGCAGATACTCGCCAAAGAACACTTGCAACTGTTCCACACTGCTGGTGGCTGCAAGTACAATCTGACCCGTTTTTCTTTGCGCAAGCCAGGCAGGACCCAGGCTGACCAGCCTGTCATATAACGACAGACGCAGCTGATCCTGTATTTTTGCTGCGGTATGATGAGCAAGGGATGCGCGTGTATATTCCAGCCCCATACGCATCAGAATAACGATAAATAACGCGATGCCCTGAGGCCAAAGTTGCACGACTGGCACACCCTGAAAGACCTGCGCAATAAGCCAGCCCATCAGAATATACCGAATCATGCTGCATGCCACCGAGAGAAAGCCTATGACAACAGCCAGTGCAATCCTGTGACGAAAGCCTCTGGTAAAACTCAACAATTCCCGGTCTATGTACATCCTGCCCTGCCTTCGCTGTCGCTTTTTCAGTAACCAATGAAGTCGCGCGACTCCCGTCAGCTCAAGACCTGGCAGACCCGCTCATAGAAGTTTAACCTGACACACGACCACGTTCGCAATATTCCACCACTTCAGGCATAGCTCGTACCCGGGTCTTGAGCATTTTGCCGGTTGCTCCCAGCGGAATTTCTTCCACAAAAAGCACGTCATCGGGGATCTGCCATTTTGCGATTTTGCCTTCGTAGAACCTGAGCAGCTCGTCGCGCTCCAGTGTCGCTCCCGGCCGTCTGACAACCACGACAACTGGGCGTTCGTCCCATTTCGGGTGACTCACGCCAATGCAGGCGGCCAATTGAACTGCGGGATGAGCCATCGCAATATTTTCGATATTGATAGAACTGATCCATTCACCACCTGACTTGATCACGTCTTTGCTGCGATCCGTGATCTGCAGAAATCCGTCGGCATCGATAGTGGCTACGTCACCTGTGTGAAACCAGCCGTCGGCCAGTGGCTCCTTTTCACTCCCCGGATAATAGTCGCGAACCACCCACGACCCCTTCACATAAAGATCTCCTGACGTCTCACCATCCCACGGCAACTCCCGGCCTTTTTCATCTGTGATTTTGAAATCGACCCCATAAAGCGCCCTTCCCTGCTTGCGCCGCAGCGCCAGTTGCGCCTCCGTTGACTGAGAGAGATGCTTGTTCTTCAAGGTACACAAGGATGCCAGCGGACTTGTTTCGGTCATGCCCCAGGCATGTATCACTTCCACGCCATATTGCTCCTGAAACATCTCAATCATGGCAGGCGGGCATGCGGAACCACCAATGACCGTTCGTTTGAGTGTAGAAAAGCGCAAGTCATTCTTTCTGACATGATCCAGCAGCATTTGCCAGACAGTTGGAACCCCGGCCGCAAACGTTACCTTTTCCTGTTCCATCAATTGATAAACAGATTCACCGTCAAGCGCATTACCCGGCAACACGAGCTTGGCGCCGACAAGCGCCGCCGCATAAGGCAAACCCCATGCATTCACATGAAACATCGGAACGACAGGCAGAATCGCATCGCGCGCGGCCAGCGCCATTGAATCGGGCAACGCCGCGCCGTACGCATGAAGTACGGTGGATCGATGACTATAAAGAACACCTTTGGGATCACCGGTCGTGCCGCTGGTATAGCACATGCTTGACGCAGCGTTTTCGTCCAGTTGTGGCCATTGATACTCGCCCGGATGCGCACCGATCCAGTCTTCATAGCTGATCAGTCCCGGAATCCCGCTATCGGCCGGTAATCTGTCAGCGTCGCAAAGTGCCACATAGTGCCTGATCGTATGGCACTTGTCATGAATTGCCCGCACCAGCTCCAGGAACGTCAGATCAAAGCACAGCACCTCGTCGGCAGCGTGATTGGCAATCCAGACAACCTGTTCCGGGTGTAACCGCGGGTTAATGGTATGTAAGACACGTCCCGATCCACTGACACCATAATAAAGTTCCAGATGCCTGTACCCGTTCCAGGCAAGTGTGGCAACGCGCCCGGACTCGGGTATGGCCAATGCTTCAACTGCTTGCGCTACCTGTCTCGCTCGTTGCGCGACATCACGCCATTGATAGCGATGAATGCCGCCTTCTATCCTGCGTGATACAACCTCGCCATCTCCATGATGGCGTTCCACATGCTCAAGCAGACCTGAAATAAGCAGCGGCTGGTACTGCATCAGACCCGTTAGAAGCCCATTTGTCATTGCGTCTCCTTAATCGAATGTTATGGCACGCCATAATTCAAAGCGGCGTAAATTCTCGCCGTGACAAACATTCTATCGAGGATTTCCACAAACAGACAATTTATTTTTTTATGGCTGTTTAAGATATCTTTTATCGCATTGCAACAATCTTACATCGGGACAAGAGACGGCTTCAGTACCTTGCCAGGCCGTACTTCTCCTGTCTTCTGTCCGTCCCAGACTTGCCTGCCATTTACCCAGACAGAAGCGATACCCTTGCTGACATTCACAGGGTCTTCGAACGTGGCAGTGTCTGTCACATTCTCCGGGTCAAATATGACAAGATCTGCAAAATAACCCTCTTTTATCAAACCTCTTTCCTGGAGCCCGTAATTTGCGGCGGCGAGGCCGGTCATGCGATGAATCGCCTCCGGCAAGGCCAACAGATTTCGCTCACGAACCATTGTTCGCAATACGTTTGTGAATGTTCCCCATTGACGAGGGTGGGGATGAGAATCAAAAGGCAGTCCATCGGAGCCCACCATCGTAAGCGGAAACTCAAAGATACGATCTACATCGCCTTTGTCCATCAGGAAATAGATGGCGCCAGCCTGGCCGAGGCGCTCAAACGTTTTCTCTATATCAAGATTCCATTCTTCCATGATATCGCTGAAATCGCGACCAGCCATTTCGGGATAATCCGTACACCAGGTAATCATGGTGCGTCGTGCAATCCGGACCCTGTCAAGACGCAGCATCGTGGATGTGGCAGGATAAGGATGGCAATCAAGACAAACGGGTTGCAATGCTGCGGCATCGCTGATCATCTTCAGAGTTTCACGCGATCTCCCGTGATTCTTTTCACCAGCCAGCTTGTGGTGAGAAAAGACCACGCGAGAGTCAGTGGCGCGGCCGATCTCCAGCGCTTCTTCAATGGCCGGAACAATATGGTCCGCCTCGTCTCGCAGATGAGTAGCGTAAATACCGCCGCGATTCTTCATCGGCAGGCAAACTTCGATAATTTCGTTTGTCGTTGCGTGTGCGGCGGGCGGATAGAACGTCCCGGTCGACACACCAAAAGCCCCTGCGTCCAACGCTTCCTGAAGTAATGCTTGCATGGCTTCGCATTCTTCTTGTGTGGCTGCTCGGGATGTATCATCCATAACATTTACGCGTAATGTCGTATGCCCGACCAGCGGCACGACATTGACAGCTGCGGGTGATTTTTCCAGTGCATCAATCCAGGATCTGAAATCCTTGAAGCAGAATAAACCAGGAGGTCCAAGCAAATCCAATGGTTGCGGCACTTGACTGTTGACCAGGGGTGCCAAACTGATACCGCAGTTTCCTGTCACCACAGTTGTGATCCCTTGCGAAACCTTGGGCAGCATGTCCGGATGCGCCAGCAAATACCCGTCATCATGGGTATGCGAATCAATGAAACCGGGCGCCACAACCTGGTTTGCTCCATCAATCACATGTGCACTTGCAGGAATATCAAAGGTTCCAACCTTGACGATCCGTTCTCCAAGAATACCTACATTACCGACTACCGGCTCATGCCCACTTCCGTCGACGATTGTTGCACCAACGATGACCGCGTCCATTTCACTCAATCTTTTCTCCAGTCTGTATCTGTCTCAACTCGCATTTACCATTCAGCCATTCAATTCAATTTTTCGATACCGGCAGATTCAATGATGTTGCTCCATTTTTTTGTTTCTGCGTCATAGAGAGTTGCAAAATCTGCAGGCGTACCACCACCTGGCTCTGCACCGAGGGCATCCAGGCCTTTGACCACTTCTGGATCTTTAATCGCCGTTTGCATCGCTGCATTCAATTTGTCGACAATCTCTTTCGGCGTACCAGCTGGTGCCACCACTCCACCCCAGGCGATCGTCTCGTAGCCTTTCACTCCCGCTTCGTCAAGTGTGGGAACGTCGGGCAATGACGGCAGACGCTTGAGACTGCTCACGCCAAGTGCACGAACCTTTCCGCTCTTAATCATGGGAATCGCTTCAGATGAATTAATGAACATGAAATCAAGCCTGCCACCGATCAGGTCCTGCATTGCTGCCGGTCCTCCCGTATAGGGAATGAATTCGGCCGGGACGCTGGCCATACTTTTGAACAATTCGCCACCCATATGACCCGTGGTACCAACACCAGATGCGCCATAAGACAGCTTCTCCGGTTCGTTTTTTGCCTTATCGATCAGGTCAGCCACCGTTTTGACAGAGGAATCTGCCGGAACAATCAGGACATTGTAGAGATTGAATAAATGAATGACCGGCACGAAGTCCTTCTCAACGTCGTAATTCAACTTGTTGAACAATGAACGATTCACAGCCAGCGTATTGATATTCCCATAACCAATGTTGTACCCATCCGCCGCAGCTTTCTTCAACTGAACCATTCCAATGCTGCCCGCCGCACCGCCGCGGTTTTCAACAACCACAGGAACTTTGATGTATTCGGCGACCTTGTTCATCACCAGTCGCGATAAGACATCGGGTGATCCTCCTGCAGCCGAGGGCAGAATATAGGTGACCGGTTTTTGCGGCCAGGACTCGGCCTGTGCCTGTGCATACGACCCACAGGCAGCAGAAACAACTAGGGTTACAGCAGACAGATTACGAATAATTCGAAGCATTGTGTTCTCCCGATTTTCAATTCCCACTGATTTTCAGGATAGCACCGGCAGAATATTCCTTTACATCGAAAAATATAGCCAAGGTATAATTTGAGGTTATCGTCGACGATAGGGCGTGCTATGAAACAGATTGATTTTTCCAGCGATTCAGGACACGATTCGGGATTGCCTCGGCCGTCCCTGAGTCTGCGCCAGATCGAAGTATTTCGTACATTGATGCTGGCCGGTTCAATAAGTGCTGCCGGGCGTTCCTTGCATGTATCACAACCGGCAATCAGTAGAGTTCTCGCGCTCACAGAAAGTCGGCTTGGCTATCTTCTCTTTGAGCGCTCGCGAAGTGGCCTGCACCCCACGCCTGAAGCAAGACGCTTGTATACGCAGGTCGAAGAAATTTATAACCACGTGCAGCAAGTGAACAACCTGGCAGCATCGCTCGGTAGTGATGGTTCAGGTGAGTTGAAAATCATTTCAAGTGCAAGTTTTGGACAAAAACTGATTCCGCAATCACTTGCACATTTCAGAGTGAAAAATCCGAAGGCCCTTGTTGATCACAGAAATGTCACCTTTGATGAACAGGTTCCCTATTTTCTTAGCGGTCAGGCCGATATCGGTATTTCAATGAACGCAGCCGACCACCCACATCTGACCTCAATGAAACTGGGCGAAAAGCCGATTGTCTGCATTATTCCAAAGAATCACGAACTGGCCTCGCGTGAGGTTATCCGCCCGGAGGATATTCACGATTCCAGATGGATTGGCTATCCAAAAAACACACCTTTTGCGAACGCGATGCAGCAATTTTTTGGCCCTAGTGGGATTGACCATGCCCCATCGGTTCTTGTGCGTTCTCCCATTACGGCGTTTGCCTTTGCGCTGGAAGGTATCGGCCCCACCTTTGTCGATCAGAGCAGTATCCCCTGTCATACCGAAAGCCTTGTGGTCAGACCGATATTACCCCGGGCATCGGTCGAAATCTGGGTAACTCGATCGAACCTATTCCCGCTGCCGCTGCTAGCTCGAAAATTCGTCGCCTCGCTCAAAGCCTGTGTAGGCTGAATCGACATCGGATATTGAATTTTATTTTCAGGTCATAACCTGCGTTTATTGTTGAATACCGTTCAATGCCCCGGTGGGCCGTCCGCAAGCGCGGTGGTATCAACGTTTCAGGCTTAGTCGCGAGCCAACCCCTTGCCGCCTTCTCCCTGCGGTCCGCTATTTACCACAACTGTGTTTAGGTGGCATGATAAGACACATCATAATATAGGACGGTTTCATCGTGACATCTCATTTCTCGCGCAAACTTTGTATTGCTGTCGCTCAGGTCGGCGGTATCGGTCTTAATGAATCTCGTGAGGCGGTCGTCAAAAGATTGATTGAACTGCTTCGCGAAGCCAATGCGCGAGCAGCGAAGTTCGTGGTTTTTCCCGAACTGACTCTTACTACTTTTTTTCCACGCTATTGGATGAGTGAAGAGGAAGCACAAAGCCGGTTCTTTGAGCGCGAGATGCCAAATCGATCAGTGCAGCCACTGTTTGATGAGGCCAGAAACATGGGCATTGGATTTTATCTTGGTTATGCCGAACTCACCCCAGAAGGCGTGCCATACAACACATCTGTTCTTGTAAACGACAAGGGTGATATCGTTGGAAAATACCGAAAGATCCATCTTCCGGGCCACGATGACCATAAGAAAGATGCGCCCTTCCAGCATCTGGAGAAAAAGTTCTTCAACGTCGGGGATGAGACCTTTAATGTGTGGGAGTGCATGCAGGCAAATATCGGCATGTGTCTCTGCAATGATCGCCGCTGGCCGGAAACGTGGAGGATGATGGCGCTGCAAAGCGCAGAAATCGTCGTTTTGGGGTATAACACGCCCTCCCAGAACATCCACTGGGCGGAGCCCGCCCATCTGCGCATGCATCATCATCTGATCACACTGCAGGCAAGCGCCTATCAGAACAGCGTCTGGGCTGCCGCGGCCGCAAAGTGCGGAATGGAAGACGGCCACCACATGATTGGCGGATCGGTGATCGTTGCGCCTACCGGCGAGATCGCGGCGCAGGCTAGCACTGAAGAAGACGAAGTGATTGTTGTGAACGCTGATCTTGGACTTGCAGAGGCTTTCCAGAAAAACGTGTTCGATTTCGAACGTCATCGGCGGCCAGAATTTTATAGATTGATTGGTGAAAGAACAGGACGCGGCCCCGCATTGCGATAGCGTTCAAACAGAGCGCTACGATGAAATCAATTCAATCATCATCCAGTTCATCAAACCGCTTCACCAGATAATCAATCAGGGCCCGAACTGAAGGAATCTGTCCGCGCCGGGATGAAAATACGACGTGAATGATTTCACGACGGGGCATCCAGTCAGGCAAAGGTCGGATCAGCGTACCTTGCGCCAGTTCATCACACACCATCAGCGTTGGCAACTGCACAATACCCACGCCTGCGAGCGCAGCAATGCGCAGCGTGATCATGTCAGTTGTAATAAGGCGCGGTGTGTGATGAATCATGGCCTGCGCAGCATCGGGGCCGAACAGCGTCCAGGAAAACTGCTGCTGGGGCTGTCCCAATCCCAGGCTCGGCCAGTTTTCCAGTTCAGCGGGTGCCGCTGGGGCCCCCAAACGACTGACCAGCTCGGGACTGGCAACCAGGCACTGACTTCGATCCGACAAAACGCGCATTACGAGATCACTATCCTGTATCGGAGGTGGTCGCACGCGAACTGCGATATCAATGGCTTCGGCAACCGGGTCCACGCGGCGATTGGTTGCCTCGACCTGTACGGTGACCTGCGGATACAGCGTCATAAAGTCAGCGATCATGCAGGCCACATTCACCTGCAATAACGCAATCGGACAACTGATGCGAATTACTCCTCGTGGCTCTGCCCGCGTCATTTCAATGGCCGCCTGCGCAGCCTCTGCCTCGATCAGCATGGCCTTGCAGTGTTCGTAGAAGGTCTGGCCGATATCAGTCACGGCAAATTGACGCGTAGACCGATGAATCAGGCGCACGCCCAGATCTTCCTCAAGCTGACTGAGCTTGCGACTTAGTGTGGATTTGGGCATGCCCAGTGCACGCCCTGCAGGAGCAAGACCCTTATGGTCCACGATCTGTACGAAGTAATAGAGATTGTTCAGGTCTTGCATGGCTTTTTTCGTTCCAATTATGGAACTCTGACTCCATATTTTATGTCTATTCAAACTTTTGTTCCAATTTTATGATATCTATACTTTCTAAACAAGGAGATGGCAATGAAAAAAGTACTTGGTGTCTATAGCGCACCACGCCCCCACTGGGTCGGTGATGGCTTTCCCGTCAGATCCATGTTCTCGTATCAAAGTCACGCTAAACAGCTGAGTCCATTTCTGTTGCTGGACTACGCCGGACCTGCAGACTTTGATTCAACCACGCATCAGCGCGGGGTAGGACAGCACCCACATCGCGGTTTCGAAACAGTCACCATCGTCTACAAAGGCGAAGTGAGCCATCGCGATTCCACCGGTAAAGGCGGCACGATTGGTCCGGGTGATGTGCAATGGATGACGGCGGGTGCCGGCATTCTGCACGAGGAATTTCACTCTGAAGCCTATGCAGAGAAAGGTGGTCCTTTTGAAATGGTTCAGCTGTGGGTCAACCTGCCTGCCAAAGACAAAATGACGGCACCCGGTTACCAGGCCATTGTGGATGGCGATATTCCTGTGGTTGCACTGCCTAACGAATCCGGCACGGTCCGTGTTATTGCAGGCGAATATGCACAGCAGAAAGGTCCTGCCCATACGTACACGCCAATGCATGTCTGGGATATGCGTCTGAATCAGGGCAGCGTGACTGAACTGGATGTACCCGAAGAGTGGAACACTTCGTTGGTTGTCCTACGCGGTACAGTGCTGGTCAATGGGGAAACGGTGGCACGCGAAGCACAACTTGTTGTGCTGGACAGCGCCGGCAAGCATGTGTCCATTGAGGCCAACAGCGATGCAGTTTTACTGCTGCTCAGTGGCGAGCCTATTGATGAACCGATAGTTGGATATGGTCCGTTTGTAATGAACACTCAAAGTGAAATCACACAGGCCATCAGCGACTTTAACAGTGGGAAATTTGGTCAGATGACCCCCGCGTCTGCCTGACCTGAGTTTGACTGCGATGAGCGTTGTGCTCATCGCAGAATCCTTGCCAATCCCGTTTACCGAAATCTGATCACGAGCCATTCAGAAGTTACATCAGGCAAGATTGCAAATTACATTTCAAGCGAAATGGCTGGCAGGCTCCAGCCCATCGCGTTTGCAATAGTTACAGCCTCTGCGTAGCTGATTCCATATTTCTTCATATTACTGATTTGATGGCGCGAATAAATGACACCATAACGGCGAAGCCGCTGCGTGAGCGGTGTGGGACGCAGACCCGACTGTCGCATATTCTCAGTCAACCATTGTGCGGTGGTCAGGTAAATTTTTCTTTGCACAATCCCCCTTCTGCCACTCTTTTCTTTTGCCCGTAATGAAGAAACCGGAATGACTGGCAAATCCCAACCCATCAATTTCGCGATATCGTGCGCTCTCGAATAGGATAGTCGCCCACGTTTGAGTCCTGAGACATAGGACGACGAGATTTTATAACCTTGGCGATCCAGTTCGTTGATGAGATCGGTGTTACGAAGATTGGACGCAAGCATCTGTTCGCGCAGCCATCCGGAAAGAATCGCGGAAAGCGTAAACACATCCTCACTTTGCGGCTTGCTGCCGCCCTCCTTTGTAAATACGGGCTCGGGCCAGGACATCACCCGGGAAATCCGGGTGGCCATTTCAGCCGAAATAGTGCCGCTTTTGATTCTGGAAAGATCAGTGCGCGTTACCGTCAGACCTTCGCTTCGCAAGCGACGCAATAGTTGGTCATCACTCAGCCCGTAATAGCGCAGACTGGTACAGAACCAGTCAGACAGCAGTGATGCCAGTGTATGTGTTGCATCAGCGCCGGTTGTCGTCGTCTCCATGCAAACCTGTAAAAATTGCTTATCTGAAAAACGCAACTGCAAGCCGACACGACGTCAATGGGTATCCAACGTCCGGCTCGCAGGCAGCCAAAACGACGATGATATGATTTCATTTGTCAAATCTTTGTGAAAAAACCTGTTTCACTCACCCAAAATTGGCAGCGAACGGGATCCGGATGATTGGCCTGAGCTGTTACAACGACGCTCCCAGCTCAATTGGACTGCCATCGCTGAACCGCGAATAACGGAAGCGATGAAGATTATGTCCGACGGCGTTGCCCTGAATCAGGTCTGAAATTACCCGTCCCATTCCTGGTCCGATGCCAAAGCCATGGCCGCTCATGCCAGTAGCCACTACAAGGCCTTCGATTGAAGGGATGCGGTCGATGATCGGGACGGCGTCAGGCATGATATCAATCATGCCCGCCCAGGTCTTTTTGAAACCTACTTTTCCGATCTGCGGAAACAACTGCGCGAATCGCTGTGTCATCGATCTCAAATGTGATTCGTCCGCAGCCGGGTTCAGCACACGCACGGCCTCAAAAGGACTGGCGGAATCGGCGGCCCAGTTGCGAGGCGTTCTCCATCCGTCGGGATAGCCTGCCGGTGCCCACAGAGAGTAACTTGTTCCCAGCGGATCGGCCTTCAGCGCTGGAAAATATTTGCCTGCGTGCCGAAAGGCATCGGGGCCCAGGTAAAGCTGGTGACTGGCGGCAGGTGCCAGGGTATAACCGCCATCCTGCCTGCGTCGAAAAGCGAGAGATTTTTCCACAGCGGCACCAGCATGCACTTCAGGAACAGCTTCGGTAGCCGCCACGGTTGCCCGCACGCTCAATTGCGGAATTGAGATGCCGTGTTTGCGCAGAAAGAGGGACGACCAGGCGCCGCCAGCCATCAGTACCATCGAACTTGCAATAAATCCCTTCTCGGTCCAGACACCCGTTACGGCGCCGGCCGAGACATCCAGTTCCCGCGCTGCGCAGTTTTCCACAATGGTTACGCCTGTGCGAGCGGCGAGTCGGGCGAGTGCCGGCACGGCAAGCCAGGGCTCGGCCCGCATGTCCGATGGCGTGGTAAGCGCGCCCTTGTAGCGGATCGACATTCCGTCTATCACGTCTGAAATGGCACTGGCACCTACCATTTTGCTATCCACACCATGAGCGGTGGCGATTTTCAGGTATGCCTCGAACTCGGCCATATCCTTGTCGGTACTGGCCAGATAGGTGACACCGGTTCGTATAAGGCCGAAGTCCTCTTCGCATTCTCTCGCCAGTTCCTGCCACAGACGCTCTGATTCGATCATGATGGGCAGCTCGGCTTCATCCCTGCCCTGCTTGCGTATCCATCCCCAGTTGCGCGAGGATTGCTCTGCCGCAACCCGACCCTTTTCCAATACCGTCACCGAAATGCCCTGCCTGGCAAGAAAAATGGCAGTTGAAATTCCAATCACCCCGCCACCAATGATTACCACTTCGGATGTTTTCGGCAATGGATTGCCATAGACAATGGGATTCGTTTCTGAAAAGGGAAAGTCGTTCAATGCGGATCATCCTGTTAAATCGTCCGGCAACGTTTGTGTGCCTGTTATCGATTCTACTGTCTCAATGACAAAGATGTCATCGATTCGCCATTCTGACGACAGACGACGCTCATTACCATAAGCACTCATTCAAGACTTTCTGAACCGAGCCGACAGTCAATCTGCCCGTACCTACTGCTGTGATATCCGCGATCCCTTCATGATGAAAACACCTGTCCGCCCCCTGCTACGCTGTTGTCACTTTTACCTTAGTACTGTGAATATCGCTGCTGTGATGGGAATCTTTTCGATCGCTCACGCCTCGTCCAAAAAACCGATAAACACCGTGCCCGCTCCTCTTGCCGATATGAGCATGGCCGGCAAGTCGTCACCTTCTGCATCAACAGACGCCGTCACCCTCGCACCGATCACGGCATCGGTTCAGTCGGGAGGTTACACAACGCAAAGTGTAGGCTCCGCAACAAAAACCGACACCCCCTTAATCCATGTTCCTCAATCCGTTCAGGTTGTTCCTCGTTCTCTTATTGAAGAACAGGATCGACGCTCTCTTGCCGATGTTCTGGTCAACGTTTCGGGTGTGTCGCCCGCCAAGCCTCAGGAAGCATTGTTTACTTCAAGTGTGATTCGTGGTTTCTCAGCCGATATTTTTTACGATGGACTGCCCACTTTTGGTACAACGGCCATCGCTGATCCGGCCAGTCTCGTCGGTACCGAGAGTATCGAAGTGCTGAAAGGCCCGACTTCCACGTTATACGGCGGCGGCGTAGGAGCGCCATTGGGCGGACTGATCAACATCGTATCCAAAGAGCCGCAGGAAGAGCCCGTCAGTCTTTTGGGAATTCGCGCCGGGAGCTATTCCACGTTCAGTACGTTCGCGGATGTCAATGCTCCCTTGAATGAAAAAATAAAAGCCCGTATTACGGGTGAATACCAGAACGAAGGCAGCTGGCTGGATCACGTCAACGGGCGACAATACACTGTACAGCCAGCCATTTCATTTGCAATCACACCGAAAACGGAGCTGCTGCTACGCGGCAGATTCGATAAACGCAGCCAGCGCGAGTTCTCCGGTTTACCAGCGCAACAGGCACTATCCGGCGATCTTAAGCGGTATGCCTATCCCGGTGCGACGATAGGACAACCCTTGACCACGATCCTAAATCAGTTGCTTTCTGCCCGGCTGATGCACGCATTCAGCGATGACACCAAACTGAAGTTAACTGCGCAGCATTTTGCCAGCCGGAGTCAGGACTACGGAAGTTTTATTTATCCGGAAGTGGCCGCTCCCAACCCTGCTACACCAACGATTTATCCCATCTTTGGGCTGTACCTGCCGGCAACAATCAAGGAAACCACAGTAGATGCCAACCTGTCGTCTACATTTGATGTGCTTGGCGGTCATCACGAGCTGCTGGGCGGTTTCAATTACGATTCAACAAGACTCGACTCTTCCATTACAGATGCCATACCGCTAGGTGAGCTTGACCTGGCGGATCCAAAGTATCAGATCGAGTACGGTCCGACACCCACGCCCACATACTCGCAGACCAATCGTTATCAAACTGGCGCACTTTACCTGCAGGATCAGACTACTTACGGTCGCTTGCATCTGCTGGCCTCACTCAGATTTACCAGCCTGCAACTGAAACAGAAAGAACAGCAGGTCAATGCCACATACCATCGCCTCAACCCCAGGCTGGGCATCACCTATGACCTGACCGACAGCCTGTCGCTGTATGCCACTTACGGAACTGGCTTTCGTGGTGCGGTCAATTTCATCGGAATGGAGCCACCCAGACCCGAAACCTCTCGCAATGTCGAAATCGGGGCCAAATTCTCGGCAGATGATCTCGGATTGTCCGGCACCATCGCCTTGTTTAACCAGACTCGCAAAAACGTGACAACCGCAGACCCGGATCCTGCCCATATTGGCTTTTCCGTGCAGACTGGCGAACAGCGCGCCCGCGGGGTAGAAGCCGACATTCTCTGGGAACCTGAAGATGCCTTATCGCTGGTATTCAATTACGCATATACGCAGGCAGAGGTTAGGCGTGACGCCACTCTTTCCGAAGGAAGCCGGCTTCCTCGAGTCCCGAAACATAGCGCGCGCCTTGCTGCCCGATATCGTATTTCAGATGGCATAGCAAAGGGGCTCTCATTCGGCGCGGGGATTACCGCAGTGAGCGCCCGGGAAACAACCTTGCCAAACAGCGCGACGGTTCCCGGCTACGCGCTGGTCGATGCGCAGGCCAGCTACAGCTTTGACAGATATACAGTGTCTCTGTCAGCCGTGAACCTGACCAATCGCAAAGTCTTCGACACCTACCAGTACCTGGCATCGCCAGTTGTTATTCCCGTTCAACCGCGCTCAGCCTACCTGACGCTGACTGCGCAATTCTGAGAAATGACGATCATGATAAACAGCACACGCCGCAGCATTCTTCTTTCAACGCTCCTGTCACCCGTTGCAGCAAGCGCAGCACGCGTGGAGATACCGACCAAGGCACCCGAGCGGGATCTGGACAAAACGCCATGGTATGGTAATGAAAAAATCGCCATGCTGGTTTA
This sequence comes from Pseudomonadota bacterium, assembly GCA_023422555.1. GTDB lineage: Bacteria > Pseudomonadota > Gammaproteobacteria > Burkholderiales > Burkholderiaceae_B > Advenella. Next base: position 10,532 of record JAFAGQ010000190.1, on the reverse strand, counting down.
TCCTGGCATGACCATCATGGATCTGGCAGGACCGCATTGCATGTTCGGCAGTCTGATGGGCGCAAAAATACATATCGTGGCCAAATCACTGGCGCCCGTCACATCCGATGCAGGCATGGTCATCGTTCCCGATACCACATTTGAAACCTGCCCGAGCGATGTCACCGTTCTGTTTACTCCTGGTGGAACAGACGGCACGCTGGCTGCCGCATCAGATGCCGAAACCCTGTCATTTATGGCAGACCGCGGATCACGTGCGAAATACGTCACCAGCGTTTGCTCCGGCTCCCTGATTCTGGGCGCTGCAGGTCTTCTTGATGGATATAAAGCAACCTCACACTGGTCGTGTCGTCACGTACTGTCAGGATTTGGTGCCATTCCCACTGAAGCTCGCGTGGTACATGATCGCAATCGCATTACCGGCGGCGGCGTCACTGCCGGCCTGGATTTTGGTTTGACCATGATCGCAGAAATGCGGGATCAGGTTTACGCTGAATGCAGTCAATTGGTGAGCGAGTACGATCCCGCACCCCCATTTCATGCGGGCACACCCAAAGAGGCGCCTGCCGATGTCACAAAGGCCATGACGAAGCTGCTCACGGACTTTGTGAAAAAGGCAGAAGCACTGGCCCTCAAAGCCGGAACCTCTGCCTGATTTGTTGCGGAAATAACGATGATGGAAACGCTATGGGTTTTTATCTCGTTTCGTGCGTTCTATAGACTGCTCTGGCAGACACATTTTCGATCTATCACAGAGATGTTTAAATATTTGCAGTTGTTGAAGTTTTGGAATGCGCCATTTGTTAAATAATGTATCTATCGTCTGCTGCATAAATCGTGCGATGTCTGAGATTGAACGGCGTGCTTCTCTTTTAGATCGATACGTTAACTATGACAAATGAAAGAATTTACAGCCTAAAATCTTATAAATTCACTCAATATGCAGCCAAAATTTACAGAATAAGCGAATTTTATTTCCTGATTTTTCCAATTTATGGGGCGCTGTGCATACGTCATTTATTCTGTAAATCTTTATTTCATGGGGTTGATATTAAAATCCTGTAGCTTTTGTAAACGAACTTGCGGTTGTACACCCTTTCCCTTTCCGGTACTTTGAAACTGACAAAGTGCAACATTAGCCAGCGGCAGCGACAGTGACAGCAAACAATTCGCCGCAAAAGTCGTTATTCGGAGAGAAAAGATGGATATGCCTTCCTCGATAGAGTTTCGGCCCATTGTGGCCCACACACCACTTGAAGGCGTTCTCGCTTTCCGACAAATGTCGGGAACGGAAGCCTTATCCAGTTTGTTTGAGTTTGAAGTTGAACTGGTTGCGGAATCGTACAGTCTCGACCTTCAGGAATTGCTGGGCAAGTCGCTGACCATTGAAATTGAGGGCATCTCGGGCTCCCGCTATCTGGATGGACAGATCACCAAGTGTGTCATGGTGGGTCGCGAAAACAGTAGTTCACGATTTTACATATACCGCGCCACTGTACGCCCCTGGCTGTGGTATCTGACCCAAACCTCCGATAACAAGATCTTCCAGCAGAAAAGCGTTCCCGATGTCATTCGTGAAGTACTGGGCGAATATAACTATCCCTTTGAGATTAAGCTCAACAGTTCGTATCGCAATTGGGAATATTGCGTGCAATACCAGGAAACAGACTTTGCCTTTATCAGTCGTCTGATGGAGCACGAAGGAATCTACTATTACTTTCAGCACAAAAACGGCTCGCATACCCTGGTTATCACAGACGACATGGCGACGCATGAGCCGCAGCCAGCTTATTCCACCGTTCCGTACTATGGTCCTGATCGCTTCGCACAGCCCCAGGAAGAATACGTATCAGCATGGGAGATTGCTGCTCAGATTACGCCTGATGGGTATGCGACAACCGATTACGACTTTACCAAGCCAAGAGCGAGCCTGGAGGCCGTTTCGCGCAACTCGGGCGGCTCTCAATCGGGCAATCTTGAAATTTATGAATGGCAGGGGGGCTATCAGGAGCCAGACCACGGTGAACAATACTCACGGGTTCGTTTACAGGAGCTGCAAAGTGTCCGGGATCGGATTGGCGGAATCACCAATGCGCGCGGCATCGCGCCGGGCCACACTTTCAGCCTGAAAAATCATCCACGCCAAAGTGAAAATCGCGAATATCTGATTGTGAGCGTTAGCTATCGCATGAGCGTGGCTGGCTATGCCAGCGGAACCGGTGTGGAAGATTTTTTTGAAGAGACTTTCACCGCACTGCCCACCAATCTGCAATATCGCGCGGCGCGCATTACACCTGTTCCCCATACACACGGCCCACAAACCGCGCGCGTGGTCGGCCCTGCCGGAGAACAGATCTGGACAGACCAATATGGGCGCATCAAGGTGCAATTTCATTGGGACCGCTACGGAAAGACCAATGAAAACAGCTCCTGCTGGGTTCGTGTTTCAAGCCCATGGGCCGGTGGCGGTTTTGGCGGCCTGCAACTGCCACGAATCAATGATGAAGTGGTCGTGGATTTCATTGGTGGCTGCCCGGACCGCCCGCTGGTACTGGGCCGGGTTTATAACGCAAACAATATGCCGCCCGTGGAACTGCCTGGCAACGCCTCTCAAAGTGGATTTCGAAGCCAGTCTGTGCATGGCGACCCCTCCATGGCCAACTGGCTCTTATTTGAAGACAAACTGGGGGCAGAACTGGCACATATGAAAGCGCAGCTGAATATGCTGCTTGAAATAAATAACGATTGCGATCATCACATTGGAAATGATCATCGCACCACAGTAGGTGGCTGCCAGCATGTGACGGTGCAGAACGAAACCCATATCACCCGCCAGGGCATCACTAACGAGCAGCTCAACGATGCTGTAAACAAGCAAATCAACGCGAACTACACCAAGATTGTCAATGGCGTGATCGACTCCCAACACATGGGAGATCTGATTGATAAGCGTACTGGTACAGTGGTCAGAAATCAGATGGGCTCGATCACCGATACGGTAGAAGGCGATATCGTTAGCGATCTGACCGGCAACAAAACAAAATCGCAAAACGGAAATCTGAAATCAACCATCAACGGTATGATCGATGAAAAGATCAACGGCAATCACAATCGGGTTGTCGATGGAGCCTCTTCGACGGAATACAATGGCAACACCACTACGACGACTCACGGCAATCGTACTGGTACTGTTCATGGCATAAGTACGGATACTGTGGTCGGTCTTCGCCAGACCTACACTGCAATTGCATCCATACTGGCTACTCCCTTCTCCCTAAGCGGATATTTAGTCAATGCTACAGTCACTGGCGCCAATGTGGCAGCACACGGCTTCACCGGAACTCTGGCGGGCTACGACGCGAAGACCGCAGCCTGGAAATTCAGAGCCACGGCCACTGATACTGACATTAAGGGTTTAAAGACGAGTGTGGAAGGTTTAGGCAGTCGAATCGCCGGTGTAGAAAATAGTGTCACCACCGTAAACAATGAGGTCGGAGCCACTCAACAGGCAATCGCCGCGCTCGATCAGAGCGTCCGGGGTGCGCGCTTGCGCGTTGGCGGTTTGACTCTGCGAGGTACTGGTCTGGACCTGACCGCGTAACGTAGCATGAATGAATTTTCGCCTCGCCAATCGAATCGCGTGCTGGTCTGGATTTTTGAGTTTTGCCGGATTCTGCCACTGCTGTTTGCCGTTCCCATGCTGTTTCTCGCAGGTTACTATTATCAACAAGGGGAACTGACTGTTTCGATCGCCGTCCTTGCCGGTGCCCTGCTTACACTTGCGGTCTTCTTTATCTCAGTCTGGCCGCAACTGCGGATGGACTGGCGAGAACGCCGCCTGGTGAGGCACGGAATTGGCGCAGAGGGTCAGATTCTGCGCAGCGATTTTACCGGCACCATTATCAATAATCAGCCGCAATATCGAGTGCAGGTTCGTTATGTTCATCCTGGAGATGGCTCGGAACACACCGCCACCGCCCTCGTCATTGTTGATTATTCGCTTGCAGACCGTATCCTTCCGGGCGAACACGTACACCTGCATGTCAGTCGTGATAGACCCGAGCATATTGCCATCGGCTAGACACAGGATGATTCAATCATGAAAATAATAAAACCATTTTATCTTGGGTCAATGACGCGACCCTATTCCATGCATCGGCAGCATCGCCTGGGTGTCGCCGTTTTCGCCGTTGTTGATTACAGCCGTGATGAAACGCGGCCACGACTGGATCCGGATCACCTTCTTTGGCGGGATCTGCTCCCTCAGCTCGATTGCGAAGGAATGATAGATCAGTTCGTCCCCAAACAGCAGGCCGAATACCTTGTCAGTGGCTTTGCAACAACCGAATTTGCGAAAGAAGACAATCAGTGCGCCGTTCGCGTTCAGGTTGGCGACCTGGAAAAGACCCTGGTTGTGTCCGGACAACGCTACTGGCTCAATGGACAACTTACCGAGCCCCAGCCTTTTGAACGCATGGAGCTCACATGGGAAAACGCCTTTGGCGGACCGTCTTATGCCGAAAATACGGCAGGAAAAGGCGCGGATACGCTGCTTATTGACGGTGTTCCTGCGCGACTGGCACCCCCCGTGGAATTACCTTCACAACGCATGGGAACGCCGGACAGCACCGTCGAGCCAGCCAGCTTCGGGCCAATCCCACTAATGCGGCCCAGCCGTTTTGCCCTGGGAGGCAGTTATTCCGAAGAGTGGTTAAAAAAAGACTTTCCGGGTTTCTTTCCCGATCTGAATCCCTTGATATTCAACGCAGCCAGTGTGGAACAACGCTGGACCAAACTTGATCAGCTTCCGGAGAAGACTCCGTTTACCATCTGGAATATGACACCTGGCCAGCCTTTTTGGAAAGGTCAGCTGCCGGATTGGCGCGCCCGCTGCTTTGTGATCAAAGAGACAGAAAGTCGCGAGCAATTTCTGGAAATACCGTTGCGCGCAACAACCGCCTGGTTTGTTCCACACGAAAAGAAAGTCATACTGATTTATCACGGCTCGCTGGAGATAGCCGAAGATGATGCTGCCGACATCAAGTGCATCATGCCGGCGCTGGAAGAGCCCACGGTTGCCCGCGAACTGACATGGTATCAGCGCGTGATGGAACAGAGGCGTGACCCGGAGAATGGCGGAATATATGCCTTCCAGGATAGTGAGCTTGTGCCCAAAGCGCTGCTCAATCCGCTGGATCTTGCGGATATGGACGTCACCCGCCTTGCCCGCTGGCAAAAGGCGATTGTTCGCAAGGACCACCTGATCGATGAACAACGTTCGCATCTGGCAGCGTCTGGATACAATCCCGATGACTATATTCCAATTGTGATGGGTCCCGAGCGGCAGTATTCCGTACAGGATATACCTGAACTGATAGAGGCCGCAAAAACATTGGCCGAGCAGGCTGAAAATATCAAAACGGAACAAAAGGAACAAGCTCGCAAACATTCGCTCTACCCCGAATTGACAGATGACATTCTGGAGAATCGAATCAAGGGACCGCCTGGCCCACCTCGCCCACTTGCAGAACAGATCGACGAAATGACGCAAAGTGATCCGGAACAGATGGTACGAAAGCATAAAGACCTGATCGAAGCCTGGGAAGAAAACGTATCCACGGCTTTAATGGAACGCAACGATGGGACGGATATAGATGTAAGTACCTCTCTGACGGATCCGACAGCTGAACGCAAGTTTCAGCAGGCAGGGCAACGTCGTTCGAGCGTAACTGAATCAATGCAAACGAACGAATTCAAAGAGGCAAACCGCCAGTGGCGCGAACGAGCACGGGAGCTGTCTGAAACGCCTGAATTTGCGGCTTTTGAACGAATCAAGCGTATGGAGCCCCTGAATCGCAAAATGTATCTTTATTCCGTGCAAATGCAGGAAGGCGTATCCCGGGTTTCAGCGCATCGCAGTGCACAGATTCGTGAGCAGGTACAGGCCCGTTACGACAAGGATAAGGATCTGTCCATGATGGATCTGACTGGCGCCGATCTGTCTGGTATGCATTTGCCAGGCGCAAATATGCATGGCACGTTTATGGAAGGCGTCGATTTGCGGGGTGCCAATCTTTCTGGTTGTGATTTATCGGAAGCGGTACTTGCGCGGGCCGCATTGGACGAATGCAATCTCAGTCACGCCATACTGGATAGCGCAAACCTTTCGGTCGTGCAGGCGAACCGAGTGCATTTCGAAGGGGCGAGTCTGGACTCCAGTATCATCGAACAGAGTTCATTTTTCGAATGTGATTTTTCTCATGCGTATCTTGCACAATTGCTGTTGAACAAAATCCGCTTTGAAAAATGTGCATTCGGGAAAGCAACACTGCTGCAGTGCATATTTACAAGTTGCGAATTCACAGAGAATTTGCTGGGCGCGCACATGATACGCACGTCGTTCGTGGAATCGCAAATGAAACAGAACCGATATGCTGACGCGTTTCTGGATAGCGCCCATTTTGTGAAGAGCACCCTCAGTGGCGAAGTATTCGGTCTGGGCCGATTTGTGAATGTCTCGATGACATATCACACGATGCTGGAAGACTGCTCTTTCGCCCACGCATATTTCAAACAGTGCAACTTGCGTGGATTGAAACTGGACGGCCAGGACTTTACCGATTCTGATATGAGCATGAGCGATCTTTCTGAAACGTCACTTTGCGGCAGTAAACTGACCAGAATGACTGCTCGCGATGCCCTTTTCGTGCGTGCTGATCTCAGTCAGGCTGAGGCCGAGCATGCCAATCTCATGCAGGCGACACTGACCAAGGCAAACCTGGAGCACGCTTCTTTTTCCAGTGCAAATTTTTTCCGTACCAATCTTGGCAATGCACGCCTTGATGAAACGACCGATCTTGATCGGGCCTATACCACTCAGGCAAACGTTTATCCCCTTAGAGTACCCGCCACGAAAGGTGAAGACTCATGATTTCTATTGAAGACCTGCGCGAGCTTTCCCGCCTTGGTGATTCATTGTGTGATGAAGTCATCGAGTTCGATCTGGCAGACGAAGATCTATCAGCTATGACGTTTGATGAAGTGACCTTTAAAGGCATTTCGCTAAGAAACGCCAGTCTTGCTGAAGCCGTCTTTCTGCGATGCCGCTTTGAACAGTGCGATCTGAGTGGCTGCGATCTCAGGCTGTCATTATTCACAGAATGTCATTTGCACGGTTGCAATATCGCAAATGGCATTCTCGATACGACACAATTTAATGAGTCGACGCTTGCCAATTGCAACTTTGAGTACGTCACAAGTGAAAATGCCGTATTTCGCAAGTGCAATATGGAAAAATCCCGGCTTCTGTTCGACACAAACGTTCTGACACTTCTGGACAGCGTTGAACTTTCTGGTACAGATTTGAGCGACAACGTACTCGAGCAGTTTACCTTTATGCATTGTGATCTGAGCGAGGTGAACTGGTCCGACACCAGTTTTAATCGTGTGGTATTTTTCGAATGTGATATGGACGGCGTTGACCTGACTCAGCGGCACTTCCAGGCCTGCCAGTTCATCGACAGTTCGCTAAAGCGCGCCCTTTTTATCCGGGCTGAACTGCCACAATGCAGCTTCAAGGGCTGTCAGTTACAGGATGCCGATTTCAGGGAGGTCACTGCGCCTAATGCGCTGTTCCCTCACGCAGATCTCACCGGGGCTGATTTCTCGGGAGCCAGATTGCACCAGACACTCTGGCCAGAATCCTGCCTTGCCAATTGCAATTTTTCCCGTACACTGCTTGATATGAGCGTATTTCATCAGGCCAATTGCGAGAATGCCAATTTCAGTCATAGCGACCTGTCATTCTCTGATTTCACCCAGGCCAATCTGAGCGAAATACTCTGGATTCAAGCCAGGCTTTCACGTACGCGAATGCATCGTGCGCTGGTGACCGATTCATCCCTGAAAAAACAAACAGGGGTCATAGAAAAGGACCCTGATCTTTTTGAAGCAGAACTTTTCAGCGCCCATCTTCAACCTGGCGCAAACTGGAGTTGATATGTTAGCCAATACACAAATGTTCGGACTGGATCTTGCATTTCCCGATGTCTGCCTGACGCCGCCTACAATTCCCATTCCCTATCCGAATATCGCCATGGGCATGATGGCAATCCCTATCTGCTTCAATATTCTCAAGTGCTTTGCTCCTGCACATAACATGATGACCTTCACGCCCATCAGCCTGGGCGATATTCCAGGTGTGATTGGCGGAGTGGTCTCGCATACCGTCATGAGCGTCAAACGGGATCTGACCGGCGCCTTTACCGTGCTGCTCAGAGGCCTGCCTGCCACGCGCTGGGGCAGCATTACCTTACAGAACACATTCAACATGATTGGAATACGTGCGGTTCCCAGTCAGCCCAAGGTCTTTGTACTGGCTGCCTGAGCTGCATATATGACGCAGTCGATGGGCGCTGCCAGCCCGCTTTTTAATCAAAAAAATGGTTAAGATAGAAGCATTCCTGTCATCAAAAGCGGCTGCCCCTCATGAACTTTGAACAATTCGTCAAGCAACTCAACCCGTCAATTACAGAAAAATGGCCTACCCGCCATCCACAGCGACTGCAACTTTATTCACTGCCTACCCCTAATGGCGTGAAAGTGTCTATTGCGCTGGAAGAGCTGGGTCTGGCCTACGAGCCGCACCGGGTCGCATTCGAAACGCAGGATCAGCTGTCGCCCGCGTTCCTGTCCATTAATCCAAATAATAAAATTCCAGCCATCATTGATCCGGACGGACCGGATGGCGAGCCCATTGTTCTCTTCGAATCCGGAGCCATCCTTGTCTATCTGGCCGGAAAGACAGGCAAACTGCTTCCCGCTGACACGACAGCCCGCTACCAGACCTTGCAGTGGCTGATGTTCCAGATGGGTGGCGTAGGCCCCATGTTTGGCCAACTGGGTTTCTTTCATAAATTCGCAGGCAAGGAATTCGAAGACAAGCGCCCCCGTGATCGGTATGTGGCTGAGTCAAAACGTCTGCTGGGCGTGCTCAATACCCACCTGAAGGATCGCGAATGGATCATGGGGAGCGAATACACGATTGCAGATATTGCCACTTTCCCATGGATACGCAACCTGATTGGCTTTTACGGCGCCCGCGAACTCGTTGGCTTTGATGATTTTCCTGAAGTGGCGCGAGTCCTGGACGTGTTCGTTAATCGACCTGCCGTCAAACGAGGACTGGAGATCCCGGCGGCGCCTTGATATCAGCGCGCCGTTATTACCGCGAGTGCAGAACCGGCGGCGCACCCTGCGTGCAAATGTGTGAAGTGTGAGTCAGGAAGCGCTTGCATTTGCACCGCGTTTGTCTTTAGGAATCACCGCCAATACCAGCAGGGTACACAAGCCAGCCCCCATGAACGCATGATCATATCGTGCACTGAGTGCGACATAGAAAGCAAAACACGTGGGGGCAACCATATTCACCAGATTGACCAGTATGCTTGCCCCTGCGGCCGTCTCGGAGACCTGATGGGACGGAGAACGACGCGCAACTTCAGCAATCTGCACGCCGTTCCAGCTGGCGGCAGAACCACCGGCCACAAAGGAAAGCAGCATCACCGTCCACACGGGCCAGGTAGGGTCTGTCAGCCCCATCAGCACGGTGGTACTGGCCGACACCACGGCCGTGAAAGATAGCGTTGCCCTGGCTGACCCGACGTAATCGGATATCCAGCCCAAAACAATCCGCCCAAGCACCCCACCCGTCTGCATCACGGCAAAGACCGCGCCTGCCAATCCCAATGAATAGCCCAGTACATTAACCAGATAAACCACGGTAAAGGTAAACCAGCAACTTTGTGCGACGGCGAACAGGCAACCGACGACCGACATTTTGAACAATCCCGGACCGTTGATAAGGGAAGCCAGTGGCACCGCCAGATTGCGAAATGACTGCCATGTCGGAATGTGGATCAGTCCGCGCACTTTCTCGTTGATGCCATCCAGCGATGCGCTCACGGACCATGTGAAAAGAGAAGGGATCAGCACAATGAGCGCACACACAATCAGCGCCGGACGCCAGCCCCACATTGTGACGACCACCGGGATCGCAAGACCGGCCACGATGCCGCCTAACGGCACTCCCGCCTGCTTGATTGAAAACATCAGGTTTCGTTTGCCCGGAGGAGAAAATCGCAGCAAGACTTCACTGCCTGCGGGATTAGCCACGCCGTTACTCAAGCCCATCGCGAAGCACGCGGCAAGCACCACAGCCACACTGGGCGTCAAAAACAGACCCAGGCACGCAGCGCCCAGTACTAATGTCAATTGTAATGAACGCATACCGCCGATTTTTTTCAGCAGCGTGGTACCTGCCAGCAGAATGGCCAGACTGCCAAAAGAATTGCTTGCCGTGAAATAGCCGACCGCACTCGCACTCCATCCGAACTCTTCGGAAGCTGCGGGTGTAATGATGGGGATCAGACGAGACAGAAACGATGAGGTGGTTTGAAGGGTAAGAATAGCAGCGATTGGTGCAAGCCAAATGGGCGTAGCGTGTTTCATCTTGTCTCGTGATTCATACTATT
>JAFAGQ010000182.1 GCA_023422555.1 Pseudomonadota bacterium | reverse complement strand
GAGGCACTGACCACAATCTCTTCCAGTTTCGTTACCTTTTCTGCAGGTGCAGCACCAGCCATCAATGGAGTGACTGAACCTGCCAGAAGCAGGCTCATGATCGCGTTGTATCGCATGATTTGCAAAGACCTTTACTACGGAAAGCCGCCACTTTAGTGGCATGCCAATCATGCGAAATTGATAATGATTATTATTTAATATTATTTGACAGCCTGAATGCAGGGACTGTGGTAACCAGCACACAGAATCGTGTTGTGCCAGTCACCACGTCTGAAGGCTGGCGTTCATGCCGTACCTGGAAGTCGGCGTTCATAGCCTGCCCGAACGCTGACGTTGGCACCGTTACTGAAAACGGGCGCTCATGCCTTGACTGGAAACGGACATGCGCACCGCGTATTCAGACTGTCAGCCATATCCACTTTAGAAGCTGGCGTTCATATTCAGATAATAACGTCGGCCATCTTCGACTGCCCAGTTGCCATCGGATTCAATACCGTACATGCGCTGGTTGCCAATATTGAGGACGGCGAAGCCCACAGACAGATTTTTGTTGACCTGATAATTTCCGCCAAAGTCGCCAGTGGTGAATCCTTTCCGATATCGCGTACCACCCTGACCGCCAAAACCGTTACGCTGGTTGGCCCACGCCTGTTTGCCAATATAGGAAACGCGGGTATACAGATCAAGCTTGTCATTAACCTGCCAGCTAAGCTTGGCATTGGCACTGTGACGTGGCGTCATTTCCAGAGGCTGACCTTTCAGTGATTCGCCTGAGGTATAGGATTCGTCGTCGCTCTTTCGTTTGGAATCCAGATAGGTGTAGTTCAGATCCAGCTTCCATCCTCTCGCTAGCGGGATACCGCCTGCCAGTTCGATACCCTTGATATTGGCCTCGCCCACGTTGGCGTACACATATTCATTCAAACCGCTGACGGGATCTTTGCCGCCAACTGAATAGCTGGTCAGTTTGTTGCGAAAGTCGGTATTGAACAGAGTGAGAGACGCGGAATAGCCGTCAGGGTCACGATATTCAAAGCCGATTTCCTGACTGGTGCTGGTTTCAGGCTTCAGGTCGGGGTTCCCGTAAATGATGCCACGGCCACCTTCGGTCGCTGTGCCGTAACTGGGAGACAGCTCCCGCATACCGGGCGTACGGAATCCTTTGGAAACGCCGCCACGTACGGTAAAGCGATCCGTGGGATGATAGACCAGGTACGCGCGCGGGCTCCAGTGCACACCATAGAGCTCGTGATCGTCCATGCGTGCGCCCAGCGTGAGCGCAAGATTATGACGAAGCGCGATCTCATCTTCAACGAACAGGGCGTACTGATCGATCTTGAGCTTTTCCACGGTGCTGCGATTCAGGCCGGTGGTGCTGTCGTCATCCAGACGTCCCCACTGATACTGTCCGCCAATCGTCAGCTTGTGAATGGAGAATGGAATGACAAATCGTCCGTCCAGAATCGTGGTTGTGATTTCAGGAACGCGGCTGTTGTAGACCCCATCGGTCTGCACTTCACGTTTGGCATTTTCCTGATACAGGTTGATTTCAGATGTCATGAAATCCCAGTCAGCGGAGTGCGTAAGCGCCCAGTGATTGCGGGTTCCGGTCGTATCATCCTGTGTGTTGGCAGAAATTGAAGTGCCACGCGCTGTATAGGCGTCAATGGATTTACCCGGTGTACTGCGCTTTTTCTGGACAGAGCGACCTGCTTCAAGAATCAGTTTCTGATTGTCGGTTGGCCGCCAGGCCAGACGCGTGACGATATTCTTGTTCTCTTCGCGGTTGTATCCACCAATGATTTTATCTTCCTGACGCAGGCTGCCCCCACCGTAGATCTGGATACCAAGTTTGTCATCCACCAGCGGGCCGGACAGGAAAAAGCTGCCGTTGGCCGTATTACCCGCATCGCTGTTTTCCTGCAGAATGCCGCCCAGGGACAGACTGCCAGTCCATTCGGGCGTAAAGTCCTTGGTAATGACGTTTACCATACCGCCCATGGCCTCTGAGCCATACAGAGATGACATTGGACCGCGGATGACTTCGATACGTTCAATGGCTGCCAGCGGAGGCATGAAACCAGCCTCAAAACCCCCGTTACCGTTAGGTCGTGAATCGCGCGTATTCTGGCGGCGGCCGTTGACCATCAGCAGCGTGTAATCGCCACCCAGACCACGGATGGAAATATCGGATTTGCTGGGATTGCTGCCGATGACACTGACGCCGGGAATATCACGAACGGCATCGGTCAGATTGGTGACGGGACGATGAGCCAGCTCTTCTGCATCAATGACAGTAATACTGGCAGGTGCATCGCTCAGATTCTGCGACGATCCCGAGGCGCTGACAACAATGGGTTCGAGGGTTGCAGCACTATCACCCTGCGCTGCAGCGACAGCATGTGGCGCGCTCGCAGCTGCCAGAAGCAGACTCATTATTACGTTGTATCGCATCAGCATCAGTATCCTCAGGACTTGTCATATTAGAAGGCCGTACTGTAACCGATGGAAATATTAATGTAAATAATAACAATTGTCATTTAGAAAAATTGCCATTTGTGATATGACAAGTGTCGTAACAGACCCACAAAAGCCGCAAGAGACTGACTTGCGGCTTACGGATTTTCTGAAGATTCTGCTTGCTGGCTTGTGCGATCAGCGCGATCTGATGAGTGAGAGAAATTCCTTGCGCAGGTCGGAATCGTTCAGGAACGATCCGCGCATGACGCTGTTGATCATTCTGGAGTCCATGTCCTTGACCCCACGCCAGTGCATGCAGAAGTGATCGGCATCCATGACCACGGCGAGACCGTCGGGTTGCATTTTTTTCATCAGCAGATCAGCGATCTGCTTGACGGCCTCTTCCTGGATTTGCGGCCGCTCCATGATCCAGCTGATGAGTCGGGCATATTTGGACAACCCAATCAGATTGGAGTGTTCGTTGGGCATGATGCCCACCCAGACTTTTCCCATGATGGGACAAAGGTGATGTGAACAGGCGCTGCGCACCTGTATGGGTCCCACGATCATCAGCTCGTTCAGCTTCTCGATATTAGGAAACTCGGTGATTTCCGGTGCGGGAGTATAGCGGCCGGCGAAGACTTCGCGAACGTACATCTTTGCCACGCGCTTGGCCGTTTCGTTGGTGTTATGGTCGCTATTGGTATCAATGACCAGGCTTTCCAGTACTGCCTGCATTTTTTCCTGCACTTCGTCCTGCAGGCGCTCCAGCTCTCCCGGTTCAATGAATCGGGAGATATTATCGTTGGCGTGAAAGCGCGCGCCCGCCTGCATGATACGCTGTCTGATGCGGGTGGAGATATAACCGGCATCATCGGGATGCGCCGCCTGCTGTTGCGCCCTCGCGTTGTTTTTTTCTGTGGTGCTATCGCTCACAACACATGTCCTTGTCTGATATTTGACTCTGAAGCAATGCATTATCATACTGTTTATCGCAAACTCCTGTGTGCAGACTGCCGCTTTGTCGAGACATCTCATGCTAAGCTGCTTGCAACAGCAATGAAAAGCATCAACCTCGGAACGGTAGCAACCGAAAGTGAATATGAGCGGACAAATTCTGATCAACGTAACGCCTTTTGAAACCCGTGTTGCCCTGATTGAACAGGGTGTGGTTCAGGAAATCCACATGGAGCGTACACGACAGCGCGGCAAAGTGGGCAATATTTATCTTGGCCGGGTTGTGCGCGTACTGCCGGGAATGCAAAGCGCTTTTGTGGATATCGGACTTGAACGCGCTGCATTTATTCATATTGCAGATCTGCGGGAGAATCGCGCCCTGCGCAATACCGGCATTCCCTACACACAAATTGAAAAACTGCTGTTCGAAGGACAGACACTACTGGTGCAGGTAATCAAAGACCCGCTGGGCAACAAAGGCGCCAGATTGTCAAATCAGATCAGTATTGCAGGCCGCATGCTGGTATATCTGCCCTACGACAACCACATTGGTATTTCGCAGAAAATTGAATCGGAAGAGGAACGCAATTCGCTCAAACAGCGGGTCACGGATTTTATGCCCGCTGATGAAAAAGGTGGATATATCATCCGCACCCAGGCCGAGGGTGCCAGCGATGATGAGATTCGTCGCGACCAGCAATACCTGGCGCGTCGCTGGTCCATGATTCAGGCTGCGGTAATGACACAGGCAGCCCCTTCTCTGCTTTATGAAGACCTGACGCTGGCACAGCGCGTGCTGCGCGATATGGTGAGTCCGGAAACAGAGTCTATCGAGATTGATTCGCGCGTGACGGTGCAAAGCCTGCAAACCTGGGCCGATATCTACACGCCAGGCATTTCAAACAAGATTCATCATTATCACGGTGAGCGCCCGCTGTTTGATACGGCCAATGTGGATGAAGAAATCAAATCGGCGTTGTCGCGCAGGGTTGATCTGAAATCAGGCGGCTATCTGATCATAGATCAGACCGAGGCACTCACAAGCATTGATGTCAATACCGGTGGCTTTGTTGGCGGCCGGAACTTCCACGATACGATTTTCAAAACCAACCTGGAAGCGGCTCATGCAATCGCACGGCAGTTGCGTATTCGAAATCTGGGCGGCATCATCATTATCGATTTCATCGATATGGACAATAAAGACCATCAGGATGCCGTGCTTGCGGAATTGCAGAAAGCCTTAAGTCGTGATCGGACAAAAACGACGACCAACGGATTTTCCGCGCTGGGTCTGGTGGAGATGACGCGCAAACGGACGCGTGACTCGCTGTCTCATCAATTGTGTGAACCCTGCCCTACGTGTGACTCGCGTGGCCAGATTCAGACTCCGCAAACCATGTGCTACAACATTCTTCGTGAGATTCTGCGGGAAGCCAGACAGTTCAATCCGCGGGAATTCCGTCTGATTGCCTCGCAGAGCGTGATTGATCTGTTTCTGGAAGATGAAAGCCAGTATCTGGCAACGCTGGGGGATTTTATCGGGAAACCGGTAACCCTGGAAGTGGATAACCGGTATACCCAGGAGATGTATGACATTGTCCTGATCTGACGTCAGGACGATTCCGCACAAGACAATAACGCTTCAGGCCATAAGCGCATCAGCGCAAAAACGCGTGACCTGCACGCTCATGCCTGCAGCCGATCAGCTGTGACCGGGTTGTACACGAGCCTGCATCTTGATGATGCGGTCTTCAAGATGAGGAGACGTTTCCAGCGCAATCAGAGGCGTACTGCTTTCTTCACTCTGCTCGAATCGCAGGCGAATGCTCTGACCGTCGAACGTAGCCGGATCCGCTTCAATTTCAATATACTTCTGCAGCAATGCGTCGATTGACGTCTGGGCACTGTCCAGAAATTCGTCGATATTATCGTCATTGGCGTTTTTGAACGCCTGTTCGATGGTTTTGGACAAATCCCAGGTAAAGAACATCAAGGCATTGGGCCCTTTCACCTCGGGGT
>JAFAGQ010000139.1 GCA_023422555.1 Pseudomonadota bacterium | reverse complement strand
GCTTGTAATCCTCATAGGCATCGGCAAGCACCTTGGTGTAAGCCTGCATGAATTTGGGATTTTTTTCGGCCCAGCTTTTGCTGACCACAATGCCATCGAAGGTTGGGACACTGGCTTTGCCGACTTCTTCGGAGTCAGTCAGCACCGTACCGTCCTTAAGGAGCGTGGTCAGCGCTGGGGGCCACACATATGCCGCATCAATATCGCCACGCTGCCAGGCGGCCACAATCTGTGGTGGCTGCATGTTCAGAATGCGTACATCGCGTGGGTTCATTTTCCACACTTTGCTCAGCGCCACCAGCAGGTGGAAGTGCGAGGTGGACACAAATGGAACCCCAATTCGTTTTCCTTTCAGATCCTCTGGCTTGGCAATACCGGAATCCTTGCGTACGACCAGAGCCTCTGAGTGACCGATATTGTCCAGAATCCAGAACAGCTGCATGTCTACGCCGCGCGTTGCCGCGGCGGCAATACCGGTAGATCCCAGCACGCCTATCGGAATGCCTCCCGAGGCCAGCGCACTTGAAATATCGCCTGCTGAACTGAACTGTCTCCACTTGACGGTATAACCCGCCGCTTTCAAAGGTTCGTCAAATTTTTTCATGGCGATCGCCGACACATACGGTCCGACAATCTGTTGATAACCTATTGTGACTTCTTCTGCCGCGGCCGCGTGGGCAGACCAGAGAAGGGTCGTTGCAGTGGCTGCTGTGAACAGCCATTTTTTCAGGAACGTATGTTTCATGTTTGACTCCATGAATGGTGGTTACATCGTTAAGTAAGCGCGCTTGATATGCACGATGGTTTAATACTTTTTATTTCCTGTTTACTGGATACTGTTTATTGGTTACTGTTTACTGCGCTGCGTTTACTGCCTGCTGCGCTTCATTTACTCTCTAATGCGCTTTGTTTGCTGTCTCCTGCTCTTTTGCCTGTCGTTACACCTGACTATTGCATCTGTAATGACGCCGAATCGGGAGGCACGCCAAACCACTTCTGATAAATGGTGGCATAGGCACCCGAGCGGATTGTCTTGCGCAACGCCTCATTGACACGCTGCGTCAAGGCACTTTTTTTTGCCAGGGCAATTGCGTAGAAATTGTTCTCGGTCCTCACGGTATCGGTGACCTTGACCAATCCCTTGCCTGTATGCTGGCTGTAATAAAGCACGTTTGCTGAATCATGCACCAGTGCATCCAGCCGCCCCGCCGCCACCTCCAGATATGGAAACCCGACGTCCATGTTCTGGAAGTAGGTGATCCTGACATCCGGAATTGTGCGACTCACGTAATCTGCCGCATCGGTACCGCGCTTGACGCCTACCCGCTTTCCTGCAAGATCCTGGAATCGCGCAAGTTCGCTGTTATCGTTGGCGACTACCATGGAAATATCACTCCTGAAATACGGCTCAGAAAAGTCCATACTTCGTTCCCGGTCCTGGGTAATGGTGATGCCAGCGATAGCCATATCCACCTTGCCCGCTGTCAGATTCGGAAAGATATTCGAGAAATCCATGGGCAAAAGCGTATACGTGACGCCCATTTCATTCGTAATGGCATTGAGCAGATCAATATCAAAGCCCACATACTTGCCGTTTTCCTTGAACTCAAAGGGCAAATACGCCGTATCGGTTGCCACGACCAGAGCTTGCGCCTGTGCATTATTTGCAGCCTGAGCCGAAGGTACGGCTGACATGGCGGCCAGCAGAAATAAAGCCGCCATCGTCAGCTGGTATGCATGCATGACGGAACGACGACATGCATGCAGGCAACGGCCGGCCAGATAGTATGCAGATTGATGGCATGCGTGCAGGCAGTTGCTGATGGTCATCAGATCACCTCGTCTCTCAGGTAATACCAGTGATAAAGCATGGTCTGTCCGAGGCGTCGGAAAGGAGCGAACAGATGTCCCGGCAACGGGGAGTTGTATATGGGCAGGTCCCACTGTGCACCGTCCTGACCGACAACGCGCTGGGCGAGACGCCTGCCGGCCCAAGCCGACGACGACACACCGTTACCGCCATAGCCAAATGAGTAATAAAGCGGAATGGCAGGATCGGGCTGCACAATGCGCGGCATCATATCGTGACTGACGTCTACCCAGCCGCTCCAGTTATAGGCAATAGGAATGCCTTCGAGTGAAGGGAACTTCCGATAGAGGCCTTTTTTGAGCAGGTCCAGATGTTTTGGATTGGCCGCATCCCGTCCGCTGATGGCACTTCGGCTGCCGATCTGCATGGAGCCATCGGGCAACAGACGATAGTAGAAACGCAGCGTACGGGTATCGGTAATGAATACTGTGGAATGAAGACCCGCCTGTGCACGTTCCTGTTCTGTCAGTGGTCGCGTTACCATCGAGTTTGACTGGATGGGCATCAGCTTCGAGTGTGTGGTGGCATGAACACCCTGCGTGGTATAGCCACCGGTTGCGAATGCCACCTTGCGGGCTTTCACAATACCGCCAGGCGTATGCAGATGAAGCAGGCCATCGCGCGATTCCACTTTCATCACGGGACTTGAAGTATGAACCTTGACGCCCAGTTCACGCGCACGGCGCAGATACCCAAAAGCCAGCTTCAACGGGTGTACGCCCGTACCTTGAGGCTCCCATAGCGCGGCTTTGGCTTCCTGATCATTGACAAATTCTTCGCGCAACTGCGCAGCGCTGAGCATCCGGGTTTTATAGCCGAACACCTTGTTCATCAACTGGCTTTCATTGCGCAGGAAGTCAATTTTTTTATCCCTGTGCGCCGTATAGAGATGGCCGCCGGGCTGCGCATCACAATCGAATTGCGCCACCAGCGACTCCCAGTACTCAAACCCGGAACGTATTTCCGCATCCAGGCGTTTTGCCGTTTGTTCGCCCCACTTGGCGATCCATTGGGATCGATACAGCCGACCCATGGAATTCTGACCCTGTCCGCCATTGCGGCTGGTGCATCCCCATGCGGCGGCGTTGGCCTCGAGGATGACGACCTGTACCTGGTGATCCTGCGCCAGATGCAGCGCAGTTGACAGGCCAGTGAAACCGGAACCGACCACAACCACATCTGCAATCAGACCGTCCGGAGCCGGACCGTCATCCGGAGGCGGCTCGCCGGCTGTTGCCACCCAGTAAGTTGGCGCATACTGCTGGCCTTGAGTGGGCTTGTCGATGAGTGGATCAAACAATGGATCGTACGCGCGCGTCAAAGTTGCCATGATGCTGACTCCGCCTACTTCCCAGCAGCCAATGGGGGGCGGTTCTTGCGAAAGGCATTTTTCACAAGAATTTTGCCGTCTTTGAACGTGAACAGATCAACCATGTTCGCTTCGATACGTGATCCGTCTTTTTGCGTACCGGTGAAAGTGGTTTCTGATACCCCGCGATCTCCGGAAATCCAGTGCTTGCCGTTGAGCCACTGAGCATCGGGAATGTTTTCCCATGCCGCCTGAAATGCCTTGCGGACTGCCTCTCTGCCCTGAATGCGGTTGCCGCAAACCTGGTCTCCCGCAACGGTTTCGAATACACAATCGTCATGCATGAATGACATCAGGGCCTCGATGTCATGATCGTTCCAGGCTTTGGAAAAAGCCTCCAGTGTCTGGATGTCTACCGCGTTACTCATGTTTCTCTCCTGCTTTGAAATTTCAATCAAAGATAGAAGAAGTTCGCGGGCTGGTCTAG
>JAFAGQ010000101.1 GCA_023422555.1 Pseudomonadota bacterium | reverse complement strand
CGGATTCATCATGTCGGAATTGACCTTGATATCCTGGGCGACGCTTACGGCGGGAACCGCCATTACCAGGGAAAGGCAGACCGCAAGTACAGATTTTTTCATGAATGGACTCCTGTTGTTATTGATTCCAGCAGCCGGCCCGTACCGGTATCTGCGAAAGAATCATGGCCCTGTTTTACCACTAATTCGGCCATACAGGATGTAACAGAACCGTAAATACAATTGCGCCGCTGAAACTCTCGCAGCGCAGATGCCCCCGGGCTGATAGAGAGGACGGCCCCGAATCATACGTGGAAAGCCCCGACTGATGAAGAAGATTTCCCGACTGATGAAGAGGAAGCCCCAACTAATGCAAAGAACTCCCTCACGATTCGAGGGGTTCCCGGATTAACCCTCAGGCTCTTCCTGTCCGGCGGGTACCAGAATTTCGCGATTGCCATTCGATTGCATGGTCGACACGATTCCGGACTGCTCCATTTGCTCCAGCAATCGTGCCGCGCGGTTATAACCAATGCGCAGGTGACGCTGTACAGAGGAAATGGAAGCACGACGGTTTTTGAGCACGACGGCCACAGCCTGATCATAGAGCGGATCGGATTCATTATCGGTAAAGCCTGTGACGCTACCGACGCCATCACCCGTCTCTCCGGCAACGCCGCCTTCAAGCAGACCATCAATGTAGTCGGGTTCGCCCTGCTCTTTCAGGTAGTCAACGACACGGTGGACTTCGTCGTCGTCCACAAAAGCGCCGTGAACACGGTTCGGCAGGCCGGTGCCCGGTGGCAGATAAAGCATATCGCCCTGTCCCAGCAGTGTTTCCGCGCCCATCTGATCCAGAATCGTACGCGAGTCAATTTTGGACGACACCTGGAAAGCGATACGCGTTGGGATGTTCGCCTTGATGAGGCCCGTAATGACATCCACACTGGGGCGCTGCGTTGCCAGAATCAGGTGAATCCCTGCAGCACGTGCCTTTTGCGCCAGTCGGGCAATGAGCTCTTCAATCTTTTTACCGACAACCATCATCAGGTCGGCCAGCTCATCGATGACCACCACAATCATTGGCAGGGTTTTCAGCGGCTCGGGTTCTTCAGGCGTGAGCGAGAACGGATTAGGAATGGTTTCGCCTTTTTTGGCAGCCTCACGGATCTTGCTGTTGAAACCGCTGATATTGCGCACGCCCATTTTGCTCATGAGCTTGTAGCGCTTTTCCATTTCGCCCACACACCAGTTCAGGGCATTGGCGGCCTGCCGCATGTCGGTCACCACGGGCGCCAGCAGATGCGGTATCCCTTCATAAATGCTCATTTCCAGCATTTTGGGGTCAATCAGAATCAGACGAACCTGGCTTGCATCGGCCTTGTAAAGCAGCGAGATGATCATGGCATTGATCCCCACTGATTTACCGGAACCGGTAGTACCCGCCACAAGCAGGTGCGGCATTTTTGCCAGATCGGCCACCACCGGATTACCGGCGATATCCTTGCCCAGCGCCATGGTCAGCACAGAGGCATTGTCGTGATAGGTTTTGGAGCCGACGATCTCGGATAGCCGCACCATCTGACGTCGAGGGTTAGGCAGTTCCAGACCCATCAGGCTTTTTCCAACAATGGTTTCTACCACACGGATACTGACCAGACTGAGTGCGCGAGCCAGATCCTTGGACAGATTGACGATCTGACTGCCTTTGACGCCGGTAGCCGGTTCAATTTCGTAGCGCGTAATGACCGGTCCGGCCTGGGCGGACACCACGGCCACCTGAACACCGAAATCACGCAATTTTTTCTCGATCAGGCGTGAAGTGTATTCAATGGTTTCAGGCGAGACCGACTCAATGTTCTCTGCCGCCGGATCCAGCAGTTCCAGCGCCGGCAGTTCGCCGCTGGCGTTCTTGGGTGGTTCAAATAACGTACGCTGCTTTTCTTTCTGAACGCGTTCGCTGGTAGGGAAAACGGTAATTTGCGGCTCAATACGAACCGGCGTTTCATGCACCAGTTGCTCTTTCTGCACCACCACCTGTTCTTCGCGGGCCACCTGGGCAATTTCACCCACTTTGCGATCCTGACGCGCGGTTTTCAGATTGACCACAGCAGTGATCACCCGCTGAATCCCGGAGCCGATTTTCTCTGCCAGTGACAGCCAGGAAAAGTCAAGGAAAAGCCCCAGACCCAGAATGACCATGAAAAACAGAATAAGCACCGCGCCAGGTACACCTACGGCAGTGGAAAAGACGGAACTGATATAGCCGCCCAGCACACCGCCGGCACCGCCTGGCAATTGCGCACCAATGTGAGCAAGCTGGCTCGCCTCAAAACCCATGGAGCCGACAAACAACAGGGCGAAACCAACGCCCTGCTCCCAATGCACACGAGGCAGCGCGGCATCGGATTTGGCCACGATGCGATTCATGAGCACCTTATAGCCTACCCACATGCGCTTGAGACACAGGGCAACAAACCACCAGGCAGACAGTCCGAACAGATATAGCAGAATATCGGACACATAGGCACCAACCGCGCCCAGCCGGTTATGGACCAATGTTGATGAGGATGTGCTGACCCAGCCCGGATCATTGGGATGCCAGGTGAACAACATGACCGACAGGGCGGCCGCCAACGCCGCATACAGAACCCATTTGGCTTCTGTAAACATGGAAGCCAGACGACTGGGTTCAGCATTCTGTGCGTTGCGCGAATTCCTTGCGGAAGACTTGGAGCCCGCATTGCGTGTGTTGCGGGCGGAGCGAGTGGAGACGGTATTTGAAGTGCGTGCCATAACAATAAATTCGGTCAATAAAGCATTATAGCTTATTGATATTAAATGTTATT
>JAFAGQ010000091.1 GCA_023422555.1 Pseudomonadota bacterium | reverse complement strand
TGGAACATCCCGTTCATGTCACGCTTTATTCCAGCACCCTGACGCGATCAGGGCCTGCAGATCCAGCGTCAACAGACTTTCTGTATCCTGGTCGTTCTGCTTATCCTGCTGCTTTTACCGAGTTCTATGATGCGAACATGGATAGCCGTGCATCTGCTGCATCCCACACTGGACACTCTCTGTCCTGACTGGCGTCATACCGCGGCAGTGGTCATTGAGTCCGGCCTGGTTCTGGTCTGCTCCCCCGCAGCATGGCTTGCAGGGGTGCGGCCCGGCATGCGCCTGAAAGGCGTCAACGCCTTGTGTCCGCAAGCTGTGATTACCGAATACGATGAGCACATCCATCATTCTGCCATTCAGACAAGTTCACTGGCATTGTTGCAGTACACGCCAGAACTGGCTCTGGGCGAACAGGATACCTTGCTGCTGGACGTGACTGCCAGCCTCAGTCTTTTTGGCGGCGTTCGGCAGCTGTATCGGCGTATTCAGGGAACGCTGGAGAGCCTGTGCCTGACTGCCCAATTTGGTATTGGTGCAACGGCAATGGGCGCGTGGCTGCTGGCTACGGCTGCCAGTACGCGCTGGCGCCGCTGTCTGAAACCCCAAACGCTGTTTCGTCTTCTGGATACCTTGCCGGCCAATGGCTTGCCTGCTGCCCGGCCTTATGAAGCCTGGCTTGACAATATCGGCTGCAGCACGCTGGGCGCGTTGCGCCAGTTGCCGCGCGCGCAGTTGCAGCGCCGAACCAGCAAACAGCTCCTGCAATCCCTGGATACGGCCTATGGCAAAAATCCGGAAATTTTCAAATGGCTTACTGCACCACTGCAATTTCACGGGCGCATCGAATTGGTGGAACGCATCGAATCCACGCAGGCCGTGGCCGCTGTGGCCCGTCGCCTGATCGAGCAGCTTTGTGGCTGGCTGGCCGCACACCAGCAGGCTGCGACGCAACTGACACTCCTGCTGGAACATGAGCGTGGTCGACACGCGCGCGAGCCTACGCAGTTGCTGCTGGCTACAGGTCTGCCCACACGCGATCCGGCTCACCTGATGCGTCTGCTGCATGAGCATCTGCATCATCTGAAACTGGCTGCGCCTGTGATCGCGCTGGCGCTTGAGGTCAATCGGGTGCAGGACAGCGTGCCGGTAGCCGACAGTCTGTTTCCCGAACCTGGAGGTACGCCGCAGGACAGACAGCGCGTTATTGAAATCATTCTGGCCCGACTGGGCCACGAGCGGGTATTGCGTCCACAGCCGCTGGCTGATCATCGCCCGGAAGTGGCAAACCGGTGGGAGCCGGCTGGCGCCTCTTCTGTTGTCTCGGATGCGCCTGTGACAGGCGCAGACCGGCCATGCTGGTTGCTGGAAAAACCTTTGCCGCTGTCGGTTCGTGAGCATCGTCCCTGGTATGGCTCTCCACTGTATATCCTTCGCGGACCGGAAAGAATTGAAGATGGCTGGTGGGAGGGCTGGGCGCTGCGAGACTATTTTGTTGCAGAAGACAAGGAAGGCGCAAGGTACTGGTTGTTTCAGGAGCGACAGAATGATCGTCGATGGTTCCTGCACGGTTTTTTTGGGTAAGGAACGGAAATGACAACAACGTCCTATCAACTGCCCATCTATGCGGAACTTTACTGTCAAAGCAATTACAGCTTTTTGCAGGGCGCATCACACCCTGAAGAATTGGTGGAACAGGCTTTCAAACTGAACTATGCGGGATTGGCCATTACAGATGAGTGCTCGGTAGCTGGCGTTGTGCGGGCCCACGCAGAGGTCACAAAACTCAATCGGCCAATCCTGGAAGAGGCCGAGCGCAGAAGAAAAGAAGCACTGCGAAAGGCTGGCTGCACCATCGGGCTGCCCTCACTGAGTCGTTCTCTTTTCCCGCAGGACGGGGTGGGGCTGATGTCTTCGTCGCTAGGCTGTGTTCCCACCGCAGCGCTTTCTGATGCAGCATCTGATCAGGAATCGTCCGAGACCCCATCAGAGGCTCCATCCGATGTTCCATCGCGTCTGCCTTTGCAACTGATCGTTGGGTCCGTATTCACCCTGCATACCCCTCATCAGCCCGATTTGCGGCTTGTTGTGCTGGCACAAGACCGCGATGGCTATGGCAACCTGTGTGAGTTCATTACACTGGGCCGGGGGCGTGCACCCAAGGGGAGCTACTACCTCACAACCAGCGACATTACCCAGCCAGAGGAACCGTCTCTTGCGCATTTGAAGAATCTGCCGAGGTGTCTGGGATTGCTGGTGCCCGAGTATGGTGCCCCGTATGAACAGATCCTCGCGCAGGCACGATGGGTGGCACAGGCGTTTGCCGGGCGATGCTGGCTGGTCATCAGTATGTTGAATCAGGGGCAGGATGAAGCACACAAGGCAACGCTTCAGGCAGTATCCGACAGTACTGGTGTGCCGCTGGTAGCCGCAGGAGAGGTGCAAATGCATGTGCGTTCCCGCAAGCCCGTACACGATACCCTGACCGCCATTCGCCACGGCAAGAGCGTGCAGGATTGCGGTTTTGAACGCAAGTCCAACGCAGAACATCATCTGCGTCCGCGCCTCACGCTGGCAAGCCTCTACCCGCGTGAGGCGCTGGAACAGACCGTAGAGGTCATGCTCAATTGTCATTTCAGTCTCACGGAACTCAGGTACGAATATCCTAAGGATATTTGCCCTCCCGATCTGAGTCTGACGCAATACCTGCGTCAGGAAACCTATGCAGGCGCCCGGCTCAGGTATGGTGCAGGCCTGCCTGAAAGCGTAAGGCTTCAGCTGGAAACGGAACTGCAGATCATTGCCGACATGAAGTACGAACCTTATTTTCTGACGGTCTACGATATTGTGCAGTTTGCCCGCAGCAGGCACATTCTGTGTCAGGGCAGGGGGTCGGCCGCGAACAGCGCTGTCTGCTATTGTCTTTTTATTACCGAGGTCGATCCTGGGCAGGGCAATAACCTGTTCGAACGGTTTATCAGTAAAGAGCGCGATGAACCGCCTGATATCGACGTCGATTTTGAACATCAGCGCCGTGAGGAGGTTATTCAGTACATCTATCGCAAGTATGGCCGGGATCGGGCCGCACTCACAGCGGTTGTCATCAGCTATCGGGTCAAGAGTGTGTTGCGGGATACGGGCAAGGCACTGGGTGTTGACCCTATCCTTATCGAGGCGGTGGCGCGTTCCTATCATTATTGGGATGGCCGTGCGAATCTGCTGGAACGTATGAAGGAAGTTGGTCTGGATGCTTCGTCACCCGTTGCTGCGCAGTGGGTTTATCTGGCAGAAAAAATGATTGGTTTTCCGCGTCATCTTTCCCAGCACCCCGGCGGTTTTGTCATGTCACGCGGTCCGCTGGCGCGCCTGGTACCCATAGAAAATGCCGCCATGCCAGACCGCAGTGTCGTGCAATGGGACAAGGACGATCTGGATGCGCTGGGTATTCTGAAGGTCGATGTGCTGGCTCTGGGCATGCTCAGTGCACTTCGTCGCGCGCTCGAGTTGGTGGCAATACGTCGCAATGAACCATTCAGCATGCAGAATATTCCACAAGACGATACGGCAACCTATGACATGATCTGCAAGGCGGATACGATTGGCGTATTCCAGATTGAGTCGCGCGCACAGATGACCATGTTACCGCGCCTGCGACCGCGTTGTTATTACGATCTGGTGATCGAAGTCGCCATCATCCGTCCCGGTCCCATACAGGGCGGGATGGTGCATCCGTATCTGCGACGACGTCAGAATCTGGAGCCGGTGACCTATCCCAGCGAAGAAATTAAATCGGCGCTTGAGCGTACGCTGGGCGTGCCGATTTTCCAGGAGCAGGTGATGCAGATCGCCATGAAGGCTGCCGGTTTCACGGGAGGTGAGGCAGACTCCCTGCGACGCTCCATGGCAGCCTGGAAGCGCAAAGGCGGGCTGGAAAA
>JAFAGQ010000005.1 GCA_023422555.1 Pseudomonadota bacterium | reverse complement strand
TCCCCGATGCCTCACCAGCGGTGCAGACGATTGCTGCACTTGGAACGTTTTCGGTTCCGTTTCTGGTCCGTCCTCTGGGCGGCATTTTTTTTGGGATCATGGGCGATCGCTTTGGTCGACAAAAGGTTCTGTCGCTGACCATCATTATCATGGCGATCAGCACTTTCTGCATCGGCTTGATTCCTTCGTATGAATCCATCGGGATCTGGGCTCCGGTCATCCTGCTGATCTGCAAACTCGCCCAGGGCTTTTCCGTTGGCGGCGAATACACGGGCGCTGCGATTTTTGTGGCCGAATACGCGCCGGACCGACGACGAGGTTTCCTTGGAAGCTGGCTGGATTTCGGTTCCATCGCCGGGTTTGTGCTGGGCGCCGGGCTGGTCGTACTGTTACAGACCATATTGCAGGAACAAAACTTTCTGGATTGGGGCTGGCGCATTCCGTTCTTTATTGCCGGGCCATTAGGTTTGCTGGGTCTTTATCTTCGTCATGCTGCCGAAGAAACGCCTGCATTTACCCAGCAACTGGAAAAAATGGAGAAAGAGGATAAGGACGCTGTACAGGAACGGCCTACCGTGTCCTTCCTTGAAATTCTGTCCAAATACCGCAAGGCGCTGTTGATCAGTATTGGCATGGTGCTCGTGACCAATATCACGTATTACATGCTGTTGACCTATATGCCAACCTATCTGTCCAGCAGTCTGGGCTATTCTGAAGAGCATGGTGTGCTCATTATCGTGGTTGTGATGATAGGTATGCTGTTCGTGCAGCCGGTAGTCGGCTTCTTTAGTGACAAGGTGGGTCGCAAGCCGTTCCTGCGCCTAGGTAGTATTGGGTTGCTGCTGCTTGCCTATCCTGCCTATAAATTCATCGGCAGCGACAATACGGGTCTGATTTTCCTGGGCTTGCTATTTATTGCAGTTGTGCTCAATTGCATGACGGGTGTGATGGCTTCAACCTTGCCTGCACTTTTCCCGACCCGCATCCGATATAGCGCCCTGGCCAGTTCCTTCAATTTCGCCATTATCGTTGCCGGCCTGACGCCGACGCTGGCCGCGTGGCTGGTAGAAGAGTCAGGAAATCTGATGATGCCAGCTTATTATCTGATGATTGCTGCTATTATCGGTATTGTCACTTCTTTCTATCTGCCCGAAACCGCAAACAAACCTATGCGGGGAGACACGCCCAATGCATCGGATCCACGTGAAGCAAAGGCGCTTCTGAAACAGGCATACGAACATATTGAAGAAACCGTTTCCGAGCTGGACGAAGAAATTACGGAAATGGAAGCAGCACTTGATAGTCTGCGGCAGCGTCGTCAACGACTGATTGATCGTCATCCACATTTGGATTGAACATTCCAATCGGGTAAATTACCCGCCCGTCCAAGGAGCCTGAACATGAAACGAAAAAAAGCGAGTGATTTTCACCCCGACGTTCTCAAACTGTTTGATGCTTATGTACATGGCGGGATTACGCGTCGTCAATTTCTGGATCGCACGGCGCGTTACGCTGTGGGTGGGGCTACTGCCGCGTCTATATTAAGCAGCCTGGCGCCAAATTTTGCCTGGGCACAGCAGATTGCGCCAGATGACAAACGAATTAAAGTGGGTTATGTGGAATATTCATCGCCACAGGGCAATGGCACCATGAAAGGGTATCTGGCGCAACCAGCGGATGCGCAAGGAAAGCTTCCCGGTGTGGTGGTCATCCACGAAAATCGCGGACTGAACCCGTACATTGAAGATGTCGCAAGGCGTCTGGCGGTGGAAGGCTATGTGGCGTTCGCTCCCGATGCCTTAACCCCGGCAGGAGGCTACCCAGGAGACGAAGACAAGGCACGGGAAATGTTTGCTAAACTCGATCCTGCCAAACGCACGGAAGACATGGTTGCTGCGGCCACGTTCCTGCAGGGACATGATGCGGTGAATGGTCACATCGGCGCGGTGGGCTTCTGCTACGGAGGCGGCGTTGCCAATACACTGGCAGTACGCCTGCCTGATCTGGCTGCCGCCGTTCCTTTCTATGGCGGCCAGCCTGCGGCCGCAGATGTGAGCAAAATCCGTGCGCCACTGCTGATCCATTACGCTGGTCTGGATGAGCGCATCAATGCCGGGTGGCCCGACTACGAGGCGGCACTCAAGGCGAATAATAAGAAATATGAAATGCATATGTATGAAGGCGTCAATCACGGCTTTCATAACGACACGACGCCGCGCTACGACGAAGCCGCCGCCAAACTGGCATGGTCGCGTACGCTGGAATTTTTCAAGGCCAATCTGAAGACCTGATGACAACGCATAGTCTTTACTGCAAATGGGCAGCCAAATTATGCCGGATGGCATAATGCAGCCCGGTAATCCCAAAGGAATTGGTATAGTCGTGACTTCTCCAATCCTTTGAACTTAGTTGCAGAAAATGAACGCCTTTTCCGACCGCTTTCCGCCTCTTGCTCCAGAAACATGGGGCAACGATCAAAAACAATATGCTGAAGAAATTATCAGCGGGCCGCGTGGCGGTCTGCTGTCGCCGTTCGTTCCGTTGATGCGCAGTCCTGAGCTGATGGCACACGCAAGCCGCATGGGAGAGTACCTGCGCTATCGCAGCGCTTTAGGACAGCGACTTTCAGAACTGGCAATTCTGATCACCGCAAGGCAATGGTCGCAGCAGGTAGAGTGGGCAATCCATGCGCCGATAGCCTTGCGTGAAGGTGTAGCCGAGGCGACGATAGAAGCCATTCGGGAGGGCAGGGTACCGGCCGGTTTGCCGGACGATGAAGCTGCGCTTTATGCCTTTTCCACAGAGCTCTTTCGCAATCAATCCGTCTCTGATGCGACCTATGATCGCGCATTGCAGCTTTTCGGCGAGCAGGGTGTGATGGATCTGGTTGGCATCAATGGCTATTACTCGCTGCTTTCCATGGTGATGAATGTGGCACGCACTCCTGTGCCGGAATCGTCGGCCCGGCCGCTGGTAACTTTGCCCGCCGTATAACAGTTGTGATTGTGCGGCCTGCTGCTGACAGGCCCGCCGCATTGTCAGGGCAGATTCTCGCGAAAAATAATCTGACTCTGCACAGGATCGATACCTGTCATTACGGGTCTGCGGTCGCGCAGGTTTGCAAAAATACGAATGCAATTCATGGTTGAAGACTGTGGATTCTGCGTGATGACAGCATCCATGGTGCCATCAATCAGTAATGCGCGGGTATCGGGTGTCAGCCCATGTCCGATGAAAACGACTTTGTGTTCCAGACCCGCTTCCTTCAGGGCGCGGGCAACACCGTCAGATGCGCCGCCAATGTTGTATATGCCGGCCAGATCAGGCGACTGCTTCAGCAGCTGTCGGGTCAGTCTGTAATTTTCTTCTGCATTATCCAGGCCTTCGCGCAAACCTAATACTTCCATGGTGGGGAACAGTTCCTTGAACATATACAGAAACCCCATCTCGCGCTCTTCATGCGCGCGGTAGCTCAGGCTGCCTGCAATCATTGCGACCCGGGCAGGTCGTGAACCGATAAAGCGCGCAATCAGATAGGCGGCGGTGCGTCCCGCTGCGCGATTATCCAGACCAATGTAAGCCGCGCGGCGCGTATTGGAAATATCGGTTATCAATGTAATAACGTGTTTGCCTTTGTCGATCAGATACTCGACGGCGTCACGAACCAACGGGTGTTCAATGGCCATGCAGGCAATAGCATCGGCGCGCTCCGCCTGCCGCTTCAGGCTTGCTGCCAGCACTTCGGGATTGAAGCCCTCGATATATTCCACGCGGCATTTGACGTTGTAGGGTGCCCAGCTTGGCTGGGAATAGGTAATCGTATCGCCCAGCATGGAGATAAAGCGGTTAGTGCCCTTGGGAAGCACAAATGAAATACGCATGGCGCTGGGGGTAAGCGCCGCGTACAGATCACTTTCTGGCAGGTAGGCCAGGTCGGCCGCCACTTTCAAAACTCTTTGTACTGTTGCTTCACGCACACCGGGACGATGGTTGAGTACGCGATCGACAGTGGCCGTCGATACTCCTGCCAGCCTGGCAATGTCTGTCATATTGGCTTTGGTCATCTTTTCTTGCGAATCTTTAATCACATCAAAAACCATCATTCTTCTGCATTGACGCTGTCATCTTATCACTATATCGTTTGATCTCGGTAGCAAAAATAATCAAAAAACATCATTTTAAATATGGAGACTTCAATGCAGAAATATTCCCGCCGCAGCATCCTGCGCTCTTTCTCTGCCGTGCCGCTGGCGGGTTTGATGGGTGGGCTGCCCCAGTTTGCCCGCGCCGCCGAGTTTTCTTATAAATATGGAAACAACCTGCCTTTGTCTCATCCGCTGAATATTCGAGCCAAAGAAGCCGCAGATGAAATCCGGGAAAAATCCGGTGGTCGTGTGGATATCGCCATATTCCCAAATAACCAGCTGGGTGGCGATACCGACATGCTGTCCCAGGTCAGATCTGGTGGTATTCAGTTTTTCACACCGTCATCACTTGTGATTGCAACGCTGGTGCCGGTTGCCGCCATTAATGCACTGGGCTTTGCATTCAGTGATTATTCTCAGGTCTGGAAAGCCATGGATGGTGACCTAGGTGCTCATGTGCGAGCCGCGATCCGCAAGATTCGTCTTTATGCGTTCGACAAAATGTGGGACAACGGTTTCCGTCAAATGACCAGCAGCAAGGCGCCTATTGAACAGGCGTCGGATCTGGCTGATCTGAAAATTCGTGTTCCTGTCAGCCCGCTGTCCATTTCCATGTTCAAGGGTCTGGGTGCGTCGCCTACCAGTCTTCAGTTCAGCGAAGTCTACTCTTCGCTGCAAACGAAAATCGTGGATGCCCAGGAAAATCCCCTGCCGATTATTCAGGTCGCAAAACTGTATGAAGTCCAGAAATATTGCTCGCTCACTAATCACATCTGGGATGGTTTCTGGTTTATCGCCAATGGTGCGGCCTGGGATAAACTGCCCGACGATCTCAAGACGATTGTTGCCGATGGCATTAACGGCGCCGGTATGCGCCAGCGGGAAGATATCAAAAAACTGAACGAGTCTGTGGTCTCTGATTTGAAATCAAAAGGCCTGACAATCAATACGCCAGCCTCGGATTCATTCCGCGAGGCATTGCGTAAAGCAGGCTTTTATAAAGAGTGGAAAGGCCGGTTTGGTGATGAGGCCTGGTCTGCGCTTGAAGCCTCAGTCGGCAAACTGGTTTAGTGTCATGGACTCTGCTCTGATGTCCAAACCGTTGGGGACACCATCCATGTCGGCCGCATCCGCTACAGTTGCGCGCAACACGCCTCTGCAGGTGCTGGATCAGATTCTTGCGCGAACCGTTGAACTGGCGGCTGTCGCCCTGATTCTTCTGGAAATTGTGATTCTGTTTTCCGGCGTGGTGGCCAGATATGTATTGCATGTGCCATTGGTGTGGACCGACGAACTGGCTTCGATTCTGTTCTTGTGGCTGTCCATGCTGGGTGCAGTCATCGCGCTACGGCGCGGCCAGCATATGCGCATGACCGCGTTTATTGACCGTGTCTCACCGGGTAGACGCAGACTGCTGGAGGGCTTTGCTTTATCCGCGTCACTTGCGTTTCTGGTGCTGTTCATGTATCCGGCCATCGAGTATGCGATGGAAGAATCGTACATCGTCACGCCTGCTCTTGAAATCAGTAATGCATGGCATGCCAGCGCATTGCCCGCGGGTATTGCACTTATGATACTCACATCGTTGCTGCAGGTCGCGCTGACTTCAGAGAGAAAAAATTTCTTCATGAGTCTTGGCGTAACACTGGTCCTGCTGGCTGCGTTCTGGCTGGCTCAGCCTTTATTGATGGGGCTTGGCAAATTCAATCTGGTCATTTTCTTTGTACTGGTCGTTGCTGGTAACGTGTTTACCGGCGTACCGATTGCGTTTTCTTTTGCACTGGCCACGTTTGGCTATCTGACGCTCACAACACAAACGCCGATCGTAGTCATGGTTGGGCGACTGAACGAAGGGATGTCGCACCTGATTCTGCTGGCCGTGCCTCTCTTCATTTTCCTGGGGGCGTTGATAGAAATGACCGGCATGGCCCGCGCCATGATTCAGTTTCTGGCGAGCTGTCTGGGACGGGTAAGAGGCGGCCTCTCCTATGTTCTGATCGGTGCCATGTATCTGGTGTCGGGTATATCAGGATCCAAGATTGCCGATATGGCGGCTATTACACCTGTGCTTTTTCCCGAAATGGAAAAGCGCGGCGCACATAAAGGTGAGCTCGTGGCACTGCTGTCAGCAACCGGCGCCCAGACTGAAACCATTCCACCTTCCATTGTGCTGATCACCATTGGTTCGGTCACCGGCGTATCCATTGCCGCGCTGTTCACCGGCGGCATCCTGCCTGCCGTTGTTCTCGGACTCTGTCTTTGTGTCGTGGTGGGATGGCGCTATCGCAAGGAAGATCTGAGCCAGGTTCCGCAAGTTGCCAGACGTGATATTTTTCGTTTTTTTCTGATTGCGCTGCCCGCCATCTCCTTGCCATTTGTCATCCGCGCTGCCGTTGTCGAAGGCGTGGCAACGGCAACTGAAGTTTCCACTATTGGCGTGGTGTATTCGATCATTCTTGGCCTTTGTGTTTACCGGCAATTCGACTGGAAGCGCATTACTCCCATTCTGGTGGAAACGGCGACCCTGTCAGGCGCCATCATGCTGATTATTGGATGTGCAACGGCCATGGCCTGGGCGTTGACACAGTCGGGGTTCTCCAGTGATCTTGCTGCACTCATGGCGGGTGTGCCTGGAGGCGGCTACGGTTTTCTGATTATCTCCGTCATTGCATTCATCATTCTGGGCAGCATACTGGAGGGCATTCCGGCCATCGTGCTTTTCGGTCCGTTGCTGTTCCCAGTAGCCCGGGCCTTGAACATCAATGACGTTCACTATTCCATTGTTGTGATTTTTGCGATGGGTATCGGACTGTTTGCGCCGCCCTTTGGCGTTGGTTATTACGGGGCGTGCGCCATCAGTAAAGTGGCTCCCTCGGAAGGCATGCGTCATATCTGGGGATACGTGATCGCCCTTTTTATCGGATTGATGATCGTGACCTTCGTCCCCTGGATCTCAACAGGATTCATCAAATAATTTAAGTCAGCTGACCGATGATACTCTCGGTCAGCCTGGCCCTGTTTTTACCAAAAATCTGGAACATAACATGAGCAATTTCTTTGGCGAAATTCGCCAACTGGGTTACGTCGTCGACGACATTGAAAAGGCAATGGCCTACTGGAGCAGCACGCTGGGGGTGGGGCCATGGTATTACAACCCACGCGTTCCGATCCGCAATTATCAGTACGATCGCAAAACCTACGAACCGCACAACTCGGTCGCACTGGCCAACTCCGGCTTTGTGCAGGTGGAACTCATACAGACGCGTAACGATGTCCCCTCCATGTATCGTGATTTCAGACAGGCCGGTCGCACTGGTCTGCAGCATGTGGCGTACTGGACGCAGCAGTACGATGCTGATCTTGAACGACTGCTGGCGCAGGGCTTCCGCCAAAAGATGAGTGGCGAAGTCGGAGAGCAGGGAAGATTCGTTTACTTTGATACTGAATATCACCCGGGAACTGTGATTGAGCTATCCGAAGTGGCCGGTCCCAAGGGACGCCTGTTCGATCTGATCCGCAAGAGTTCAGAAAACTGGGATGGCAAGGATCCGGTCAGACCCTTTCCGGATCTGGAGTCACTATGACCGGCAATGAGATACGTGCGCGATACCTGATCGAGACTCCCTTTGAACCGGCGAAGGTCGCTGAGATCATGGCGGGCGAGCAGTCTTGCGGGACGTTCACGCGCGTGGCAGGGGAGACCGACGAATTAAGGCAGCGCGCACGGGCAACGGTGACAAAGATCACCGAGTTGCCATCGGCTGACAACCCCAGTCTGCCGAATGCCTGGCTGGAAAAGCGCAATATGTGCGGACCATCCCGTCGGGCACTTATTGATATCACATTTCCGATAGCGAATATTGGCGTGAATCTTCCGACGCTTGCGGCCACAGTGTCGGGCAACCTCTACGATCTGGGAGAAGTCACCGGCTTGCGCCTTGAATCTCTGGAAATTCCCTCGTCGTTCCGAATGCAGTTCGACCTGCCTGTGATGGGCATCGAAGGGACACGAGCCAGTATCGGCTCGACCGATGGCGCAATGGTGGGCACCATCATCAAACCTAACGTTGGCATGAGCGCGGCGCAGACCGCCGAGTTGGTAAAGACGCTGTGTGAGGCGGGTGTTGACTTCATCAAGGACGACGAAGTTTGCGCGAATCCTGAACATGCGCCACTGGCTGAACGTATTCCGGCTGTGATGGCTGTGATTCGCAGTCATGCTCAGCGGACGGGTAAGAAAGTCATGATGGCATTCAACATCAGCGATGATCTGGATGCCATGCGGCACCATGCTGAGCTGATCGCTTCCGAAGAAGGGACATGTGCCATGGTCAGCCTGAATTACTGCGGCTTTTCGGCCGTTCAAAGCCTGCGCCGCAGCACGGGACTTGCTATTCATGGCCATCGAAACGGTTTTGGCGCATTCTCCCGGCATCCATTGCTTGGCATGGGCTTTCAGCCTTATCAGGCAATGTGGCGTCTGGCAGGGGTGGACCATATGCATGTTCACGGACTTCAGGGTAAATTTTCTCAACCCGATGGTGAAGTGGTGCATGCGGCTACAGATTGCCTGACCCCCCTGTCGGATACCGTTGATGATCGTGTGCTGCCTGTCTTCTCCTCAGGGCAGTGGGCGGGAACGGTGCCTGCCACGTGGCAGGCAATTGGTAGCCAGGATCTGTTGTTTATGTCCGGTGGCGGAATCCTGGCCCATCCCATGGGCGCTGCAGCAGGCGTTGTCAGCCTGAGGCAGGCGTGGGAGGCCCAACGGCAGCAGGTATCGCTGGAACAATACAGTCGTGATATGCCCGAACTGAAAGCTGCCCTGGCATTTTTTGGCGAAAAACAGACATGACGCTGAAGTTTGGCTGGTATGGAGATGACTTTACCGGCGCGACGGACACGCTTGCCATCGCGGCGCGTTCAAACCTGCGCAGTATCCTGTTTCTGGATGTACCTACGCAACAGCAATTGGTACGCGTGGGAGCACTTGATGCCATTGGCATTGCCGGCACCGCACGTTCCATGTCTGCGCAACAGATGCAGGTGGCACTGCCCAGAGTGGGGCGCTTCTTTCAGGAAATGGCAGTGCCGGTTCTGCATTACAAATGCTGTTCCACTTTTGACAGTTCGCCGCAAGCAGGTAGTCTGGGCGAGGCCATTCGCATTCTGGGACAGTATGTGGGTGCGCCAGGCGCATTGATCGTTGGCGGACAGCCCGAAATTGGCCGATATTGCTGTTTTGGTAATCTGTTTGCCACGGCCGGCGGTACTGGTGAGATTTATCGCATAGATCGGCATCCGACCATGCAGTGTCATCCGGTGACGCCCATGAATGAAGCCGACCTGCGATTGCATTTGCAATCACAGGGATTGCGGGATGTATTCAGTGTGCCCTACACGGCATACTGGCAACCGCCAGATGTGCTGGATGAGCAGGTGGACCGCATCATCGACAGATGCAGCTTTCACGGTGCGACGATGGATCAGGCGCTGCTGTTCGATGTGTCCGATAACGCGCAACTGGCAAATGTTGGACGACAAATTCATCGGCTGGCCAAACGGTACAATAATGCTCTCGTAGTCGGCTCGAGCGTCGTATTGCAGGCAGTGGCGGCTCATGGGGACGAGATCGATAGCCATTGTAAAACGACAGCAATGCTTTCGGAGAAGCGACCGGCTCGGTCCACTGACAGCGGGCCGACATTTGTTCTGGCCGCAAGCCTGTCTCCTGTCACGAGTGAGCAGGTGGCCGCCACGAACCGATATACAAAGGTACCTCTGCAGCCACGCGCATTGTTGAATGATCCGCAATACCGCCAGCGGCAATGTCAATTCATCTGTGATTCACTGGGCAACGCCATAAATGTTCTTGCGTATGTGGATCAACAGAATGGCCGCGATTCGCAAATCGATACGAACGAGTTTGCAGCATGTACGGCCAGATTTATTGAGTCTGTCATCGACCAGTTGGCAGAACAGAAGACCAGACTGGCGCGACTGGGCATTGCTGGCGGAGATACCTCAAGTCAGGCCATGTCTGTGCTGGACGTCTGGGCCTTATCGTATGCAGGAGTGCTTTCGCCCGGTGTGACCGTCTGCACCATGCATAGTGATTCGCCCGGACTGGACGGCATAGAAGTGATGCTCAAGGGCGGTCAGATGGGGAGCGAGGATGTTTTTGAGCAGTTTCTGACATTCTCGTACTGAGGAGTTGTGGGGTTACAGCAAATCTGCGTCTTCCACGTGCCTAAGAGTTCGACATCCGTTTTCCGCATTGCATAAATATCACAACCTCGGTAACATGGTTTGTGCCTATCTCAATAAAAGGAGAACGTCATGACTGATCATGTATACAAGCATATTGAACTGA
>JAFAGQ010000362.1 GCA_023422555.1 Pseudomonadota bacterium | reverse complement strand
TCAGCATGGCCGCTGCCGCACAGGCTCCCGGAAGAATGATCCTGCGCAAAACTCCAATTTTCATTCTGTGCAAATCCCGTTTTGAGTGGTTGATCAGACCCCCATGTTACTGGAATTGATGCACAACTGTGATATTTTCCCCGGGCTTGACGGTAATCACTCTTACGTAACGCGGCAAATCGCCATTGGTAATCATGATTTGATAGGTCCCAGGAGACAATTGCAGACTGCGGAACGGCGGGCTTGCGCCACGTGAACGACCGTTGATGAAGACGTTCCCCCAGGGGCGGATGACAAACGAGACAGTTCCTTTGGATGCATTGCGCGTCGTGCCGGCCTCACCGCGTTCGGCACGCGCTTCTGCTGCACGGCGACGCTCCCGCTCTCGTTTGAGACGGGCATCTTCCTGTCGGGCTTTCTCCAGAGCAGCGCGCTCTTTTGCCTGCTGCGCGGCTTCGTCTTCACGACCTGCGTCTGCGGCACTCATCTCTGTTGACTGGCTGGCTGCAGAAGAAGCAACCCCAGCGGACGTGTCCGTTGACGAGGTATTGTCGGATGACGGACTGGCCGCCGCCGCGATCGCCGCTGCCGTACCCACACCTGCACCCGCGGCTGTTACCGCGGATCCGTTGCCTGTACCTGGCGCGGCAGCACTGCTGGCACTGGCTGAGTCCGAACCGGACGTATCGGCTCCTGTCGTGGACTCAGCAGAACTGCCTGCTCCCGCAGTCGTGCTGCTGCTATTGGTCGTCGCCGACTGATCGGTGGCACCTGCGGTCGAGGCTTGTGTTGATGTATCTGCTGCGGTACCCGTTGATGTACCTGTTCCCGATTGTGACTGCTGGCTTTGAGCAGCCAGGCGGGCTTCTTCGGCCTTGGTCGCCTCTTCGACACGCCGTGCTTCTTCGTCTACGCGCGCCTGTTCTGTGGCAGCCTGAGCAGTCGATGCGGGGTTGGCTGCCGTTGACTGATCGGACGCGCCATCGCCGGATGAACCTGCCGCAGCAGAGCCGGCAGTGTCAGACGAGTTGCCTGCTGCTGGTCCGGTGGCTTCGGTGCCCGGCATGGGGCTTGCACCCGTCGCAGAGGACGCAGCAGACTCAGAGGATGCGGCTGTTGAGTCTGTCCCTGGCGTTGCGCCGGAGGTCTCTGACCCCGCTGGCTGTGACGATGAAGCATCGGAAGTGGATTGGCTGGCCGTATCGCTGCCGGACGATGCTGCGTTGGTGCCATCGGCAGGTGTTGCCTGTTCATTGGTGGCTGTCGCCGGCGTTGCGCCTGTCGCGCTTGCCGCGTCCGTTGCGGAGGATGCGCTATCTGTGGCAGATGTCTCACCACTTTCAGACGGGGACGCCGTTCCCGCATCGGAACTTGCAGTCGCTGCATCGCCAGACGCTGAGGCATTGTCTGATGTTGCCGCAGCGCCGGTATTCGCGGTATTGGTGGTATCGGCAGTCGTCGACCCGCCCGTTGCGGCCGAGTTATCAGACGATGTCGCGCCAGAGGAAGACGGATTATTTGCTTCCTGATTGGCCGCAGTGGCAGGTGTCGACTCTGTGTCCGATTTGTCGCTGAAACCAAAATAGGCACTGGCAGCAACCGCAGCCAGAACCAGTGCAATCAGCAGCACGGGACTGCGTTTTTTGTCTTCCGGCGGTGGCGGAGGTGCAACAGGTTTTCTGCTGTCTGTTGAATCCGGTGGCTGATTGCCCCCGTCGCCTGCGCGGGCCGTTGCATTCGTTCGCTCGTCCGCTATCTCATTCGTCTGCGGATCTTTCGCTGCATTGGCAGTGGAGGCATTGGCAGCACCACTGGCAGCCGCCGCAGAAGCGGCTCCTGTTGCAGCGACGCCCCCTGCAGCGATCGCGTCCGCTTTTGCAGAACGCGCATTGGCCTGTTCAGCTTCCGCTCTCGCCTGCTCTGCGCGAATCTGTTCTGTCTTCTCCTGCTCGGCTCTGGCCTCTTCCTGGGCGCGCTGCTCTGCTTTGATCTGCTCTGCGCGGGCTCTCTCTGCGTCGGCCTTCGCCTGGGCTTCTCTGGCTTGCTCAGCCTTCTCGCGCTCAAGGCGGGCCTGTTCCTGCGCGACCTGCTCCCCTTTTATCTGTTCTGCCCTGGCCTGTTCCGCTCTGGCTTGTTCTGCCCTGGCCTGTTCGGCCTTCTCCTGCTCCAGGCGCGCCTGTTCCTGCGCGGCCTGCTCCGCTTTTATCTGTTCTGCTCTGGCCTGTTCCTGGGCAGTCTGATCTGCTGTGGCCCGCCCGGCGCCTGCTGCCGCTGCAACACCACCCAACAGTCCGTCTGACGAACCTGCCGCATCTCGTGCCGGCGCAATATTTGAGGACGCTGACCCTGCTCCCGCAGCACCTGCTGAAGCAGAACTCACAGGACTCGGTGCTGACGCAGCCGAAGACAGTCCCATCATGCCCGACATTTCATCGACCGACTGCAAACGCAGGGCCGATTGCAGCACAGTACTCAAATCAATCGTGCGCAGGAACTGGCGCGAGAAACCTGCCGGCATGACCCCGGCCAGCGGCTCCAGCGTATCCTTCACAAAGCGTCGTACCGGGCTTTGCGGGGGTTGACCGGTAATCAGCGTGCGCAGTACAGCGGCAAGCCCATACACATCCGTCCAGGGGCCGATGCGCCAGGCAGGATCGTCTGTCTGCAGTTCGATCGCGGCAAAATCTTCGTTACCCTGAATCGCTTCGGCGGCATTTTTGGTAAAAGGCTGGCTCACGCCCGGCAGCAGCATGGCACGACCCACCGAATCCAGAAAAACCGTCTGCAAAGACCAGGCACCATAAATGCGCTGTTGTGCGTGCAGCGCTTTGAGCTGCGGCAGCAGATCCAGTACCAGATCTTCCAGTTGTCCCTGCGTTGCGCTGCCTGTGCACAGACTGGATTTCTCCAGTGGCTGCCATGAAGGGTCGGCATTGCCTTGCAGGTCCTGTATCGATGTCGCCATGATGTCTCTTTCCCTAAGTCATGCCTGTTATGGGTGTCGTCGCGGTCAGCCGCAACCATCACCGTTTACAGACTAAAGTTCGTATGCGTCACGAAGAGCGAATTGAACAGCGTGATATTCAGCGCACCGCCGTGCACCATCGACTTCTGCGCTGCGCCATTGGCCTGATTCGTCCACCAGTAACTGTTGTGTGCATCACTGTTGAAACAGAAAGCCAGTTGCGGCCAGCGCGAATCATTCTGGTCCAGTTTTTCAATGGGGGGTGTTTCGTGCCCGCCGTTCAGAATATCCAGAATATCACTGCTGCCATCATCTTCCGAGACCTGGGTGGATGCTCTTGTCAGCATCTGTGTCAATGTTCCGCGCGCACCCTGAATATTCTGCTCGAACTGCGCGGTTGAACAACCGTGTCCTACAGCAGCAAGCAGACTGCGCCCGATGTGTTCATAAAACCGGCCGGACCCGGCCACCTGCTGCGATTCATATTGCGATGGGTGCACATACAGTACCGCCATCAATGGATAAACACGCCCCACCCGATCGCGACTGGGTGCCAGGCAGCCCATCTGCACCACATCGCAACCCAGAGAAGCCGGAATCAGAAAATTCCATATCGGTGCGCTCAGATACTCCTGTTCGGCCGACAGCAGCACAGATTCGTGCATGGCAACCAGTCCGGAACTGAGCCATCGATGCCACCAGCCGATGATGGACTGATTCAGGCGACGATGAACAAAATCTCCGCTGGATGGCATTTTGCCGTACCAGCCGAGAGAATCTGAGAGCTGATCGATGCTGATTCCGCTCATGACTAGCCCCTTCCCGGGCATCGGAAACTGCGCATATCGGAAAGGCGGAAGGGACTCTTGGCTGAATACGCCGCGAACTCAAGTGTCACGCTGCGACCACCAATATTGAATGTGGCCACGGTGATTTCGGGGGAACGTCCCTGGCGCTGGCTGGCGCGATCCAGCAGTCGGTTCAGCGCCCATGGCCCTGAAGCTGAAATGCCGGAGGTTCCCATCTGCGGCTGCAGACTGATGCTGACCTGGTTGCTCCCCTGTTTGCCGGGCCACTCCATGGTAATGCCCACCTGCGGACCATGTGCATAGGTCAGCGTCTGACCATCCACTTCCATCACCATCTGCGTGATTTCCGGGTCCATATCTATGGGCCTGACCGCCACCTTGAAGGAAGGCTCCATCTTGCCGGCAGCAAAATAGACATCGCGTATCACGGCCGCCTTTTCAAAGGAATCCAGGAAACCTGCTACGCCACCCTTGTTGCCGTCAATGCCCGGCTTGAAACGCCAGCGGCCGCCACTCATATCCACCAGACTGGACAGATTTTCCTTGAAAAACTGATCCATCATTTGCTGAGGACCAAAAAACCGCGCGAAATCGTTGGGCGCCACATCTTTGGACGAATTGCCAAAAGGATAGCGGCCAGCAATCGAACGACGGCAGAAATTGCCCAGCACGGCGTTCACATCTTCACCCACTTTTTCCTGACGCACACCCGCCACCTGGCGCGATGCGGTTACCGACAGATCAGTGAGCACATCGCCCACGGCCGGCGGAACGCGGCCGGCCTCGGCCTGTAGCTTGGTCAGCACGTCGCCGGGAGGCAAGGGACTCTGGCTGCGCAGCGCAGTGTCTGCTGCCGTCAGGTAGGTGTACAGTTCGTTCAGCAGACCTGTCGTGCCTTCAATAGGCGGTGGCACACCCTGGCCGGCACTCCTGGCCAGCTCACGGTACTGCACGAAGTGATTGTCGACCATTTTTTCCAGCTTCTCTTCGGTCGCATCCTTGCGTATGGGATTATCGATACCGGTAGGGCCGAACATGGATTCGAGCGATTGTGTGGAGCCACTGACGCGTTCACGCGCCCGATCAATCAGCGAACGCTGGTTCTGCTCGTCTTCGCGCAACAGCGTGGTTTCCAGTGCCACGCCTTTGACAAACTTGACCAGCGGCGAGTTGGTTGAGGACAGACTGCGCGCGATCTCTATGCTCTGCAGCAGGTTTTGCGGTTTGCGCACAGAGACATCGGCCAGATAGTTGTCCCAGTACTGCACATAGTCGTCAAAGTATCTTTTTTTTACATCCTCCAGCAGCTTGCGATTGCTGCCATCCGCAAAACTGCCGGACTTGACGTTGAGCACCCAGGTATCATCTTCTCGCAATTGCGTCGCGACGTTTTCAACACTTTTGCTGAAGACGTTCCAGTAACCGTTGTAGGTGTAAAGACCGGGAATACCTTCGTTCAGCGGCTTGCCACTTTTGCGAAAAAATACCGTGGAGGCCTCGGCGCCACCGAGCGTGATGAAGGTACTTTGCGTCAGTTGCTGACCGGACAGCAAGCGCAGCATGCGGCTGTAGACGCGTTCCGATAATGCATGGCGATCCAGCGCGCCTCGCACCCGCTCAATCAGTCCATCATTTTTGGGGAACGGAGACGACACCACGCCATTATTGAACAGTCTGTTGATATGCATCTTGAGCTGGTCATAATCCTGAGTGGTGTAGCCTGCCGGCAGTATTTTCTGCATATCGGAAAGCACCCAGGACTGCAGGAACGAGGGATCGTAATGATCCGGATCGTACATCATCAGATAGGCGCGCAGCGCTTCGTAAGAATATTCAAGATCATCAGGGGGCGCATTCTCCAGGGCATTTTCAATACGACGCGACACCTGAGGCAGAAGCACCTGCTTGAGGGTTTCATCGTAAATGCTATTGGCCGCAGCGGCGATTTTGCTGCCCTGATACAGCCCGAAGGTATTCCAGATGGGCGGCTCGTTAACGGGGAAATTTTCGCCATCCGGCAACTCGGTGGTCGCGTTCATGAACGGCATCAGACCCAGCACATCACCAGATTCCGTGATCTTGATATCCTGGCTCAGCTTGTTATAACCCGGCAGTTTGTCGCCGACATAATCCAGATAATTCCGGTTATTGCGGTAACTGTTGAGCCAGGCAAGCAGGCAGACCGCCAGAATGGCCGTGAGCAGCACATAGCCGCTCCACTGTATGGTCCGATAGCGCCGTTCCCATTTGAGGTTCAGGCCCGCAAGCGCGGCCTCCGGGAACACCACGTCCTTGAGCAGATTATGCAGGAAGTAGCTTTTGCCGGATTCCAGCGGAATGCTGGATCCCTGATCGCGGATACCTTCAATCTTCAGGTATTTTTTAAGCTGACCGGTAACCCGATCAAATGTCTGACCGCCCTGCGTACCACTGGTGAAGTAAATGCCGCGGGGTATCACCACAGATTCAAACTTGGAGCTGGAAAACACATCACTCAGAAAGTGGCCCAGTACCTGACGCAGTCCGGCAAACTGCTGCGGCAGCAGGTAAGCCAGTGCCCGTCGCGTTTCATCCGGTTCTGCCGCCAGCACATCGGGCAGCGCTTCATAAAGACGTTTCTGCAGCAGTTCATATTCCGTATCGTAGGCGGTCATCAGCTTGAAGTCGGGCTTCTGCGCCTGCTCGTACGGAATGGTAAAGCCCCAGACCTGATCCAGATCCTGGCGGGTGAACGTCGCAAAGTATTCTTCAAACCCCGAGAGCAGATCGGTCTTGGTCACCAGTACGTAAACCGGAAACTGGATGCCGAGTTCTTCGCGAAGTTCCTGCAGGCGCCGGCGCAGCACGGCAGCGTGCGCCACCCTCTCGGTATCGGTCGCGCTCAGCAGATCGGCCACACTCACGGTCAGCATCACACCATTGATCGGCTGACGGCCGCGATACTTGGTCAGCAGGTTCAGAAAACCTTTCCATTCCTGCTCGTCGCCTGTGGGGTCACTTTCATGCGTAGTGTAGCGACCTGCCGTATCCAGCAGCACGGCTTCGTCGGTAAACCACCAGTCGCAATTTCGCGTACCGCCTATCCCTTTGAGGGCGACTTTGCCGAAGCGGTCGGCCAGCGGGAAATTCAGGCCGGAATTGACCAGCGCTGTGGTTTTCCCGGAACCCGGCGCGCCAATGAACACATACCAGGGCAGTTGATACAGATACTGTTTGGAAAACCGCGCGAGCGGTGATTTGTTCTCACCGGCTTCGAAACGCGAATTGCGCAGCAGCGTAATGGCTTCATCAAATCGTTCCGAGAGAACCTTGAGCTCGGCACGCTCTTCCTCGGGCATGTCCTTGAGTTCGGCTTCCGGACGGGGCTTGCGCAGCTGGCCCAGCAACTGCGCATTCAGCCTGCCCTCGCGCCATTTGCGCCAGATGATACGCAGCAGCCAGATTGCCCAGATTGTGCCAATGACCCACAGCCGCACCTGCGGGGAATCCAGCAGATACCAGTTGTTGACCGACAGGCTGGGGCCCACGGTCCATATCAGGAATGAAATAACGATCAGGCCCAGAAAGACCCAGAGACCACGACTGAAAAGGAAACTGAAAAAACGGCTGATCATCGGTTCGCTCCCCTTTCAGGCATCGCAGAGGGGTCTGCGGGGGCTGAGGCGCCCGGAGCAACAGGGGAAACAAGCAAAGTAATCTCCACGCGTCGATTGCGCGCTTTATTTTCCGGTGTGTCGTTAGGCGCTACCGGATCGGCTTCACCGCGACCTTCGGCGCGTACCCGGACCTTATCGTTCAGGCGTTCATCCAGCAGTTTTTTCACGGCATCGGCACGTGCCTGCGACAGTTCCCAGTTCGATGGGTACTTGATAGTCTTGATCGGCACATTATCACTGTAGCCAGTCACCAGAATATTGCCCTGCACCGCGTTGAGCGCATCGGCAACACGCGACAGCACCGGCAGATATTGCGAACGAATGGAATCGGCACCGGACTCGAACAGGCCATCGCCACGCAG
Organism: Pseudomonadota bacterium; assembly: GCA_023422555.1. GTDB lineage: Bacteria > Pseudomonadota > Gammaproteobacteria > Burkholderiales > Burkholderiaceae_B > Advenella. The sequence goes on along the minus strand of JAFAGQ010000362.1, from coordinate 2,830 downwards.
CACGATCACACTGCGGTCAGACTCATCGCGCACGGTCAGCAGGTTCTCGCGAATCTCAGGCGCGAGGAATGGCGCAATCCGGTCTGTCTTGACCGGCTCACGCTTGACCTGCGGCGCACTGATCTGAACGGTGGGTGGTTTGATCTTGATGACATCGGCAAAGAGTTTGTCAGAGCGGTCGCCCAGACTCCATTGCAGTCCCAGGAATGACAAAAAGCCCAGCGCCGCGGCCAGCACGGCAAAGACCCACAGCGGGATGGGCAGGCGGCGCACCTTGTTCAGAATCGGCGCGTCCTGCCAGTGTGGCGACAGCGCCGTCGCATACTGACCGCGCGCATTGCGCAGAATCAGCAGCAGGCGCTGCCTGAGGGTTTCCAGTTGCGAGCGGCCATTGTCCACCACCCGATAGCGCCCTTCAAAGCCCAGGACCAGGCAGTAATAAAGCAGCTCCAGAAGATCAATATGCTGCGCTGGGTTCTGCGAGAGCTTGGCCAGAAGCTGGAAGAACTTTTCTCCGCCCCAGGTTTCATTATGAAAGGTCACCAGCAGACTGTTGGCTGACCACATGCCACCGCCGCCCCAGGGCGTGAGTGCCGCTGCTTCATCCAGTGCAGTGCACAGGCAATAGCGCGCGCCCAGAATGGTTTCGTTGCGAATACCCGCGTGCTGCGCACGCAGTTCGAACTGACGGATTTCATCGACAAGATGTTCACGCAACTGGATGGGAGACGGATGCGAACGCGTATTGCGAATTTGCGGAATCAGTACCAGCAGCGGATTGGCTGCTGCCACCAGGGTATTGGAGCCACTGATCACATAATCATCGGGGCGCAGTTTGCCCGCTTCTGTACCGGCAGTGGCATTTGACCACGGCCCGATGGACGTCCCGCCGAAATTTTCAGCCATGTTTATCTATCCCGATCTTCTCTGACAGCCCAGAACTCCAGTGTCAGTCCCGGAAACTCACCTGCAAGATGCAGTGCCAGCGCGCCGTTGCGTTCAAGCTGCTTCCACATATCGCCGGTTTTTTCCAGAGAGAAATATATATGTCCTGCACTGTACGGTAACTGACGCGGTACATTGGTTACCGGTTTGAGCGTCACGCCCGGCAGCTGCAGATGCACCAGATCCCGAATGCGTTCCACAGGACCAATCTTGACCTGAGCAGGGAAACGGGAACGAGTGAGCTCCGCAGGCATATCGGCGTGTACGGCCAGGATAAAGTCGGCAGACTGCAGCAGATGCGGATCGGTAACCTGACCCACGCGCAGTCCCTGGCCCTTGTCGTGCAGAGGAATGCGAATTGCCTGTTCTTCCAGAATGGTGGTAAGTGCACGACGCAGCACTTCCATCAGCGGCTCGAAACTCAGGCGCAAATTATCATGAACGTAATCAGGGAACTGCTCCATGCGTTTGCCGGGAGCGGTGAACGTTGCCAGATCACTGGCGAGCATCAGAAAATCATGGAAGATGCGTTCCGGATGCAGATTGCCCAGCGTCATCATATGCCACAGCGCACCGCGATAGCGATTGATGGTTTCCAGGATGAGAAATTCAGAGACCTCGGCCACACCACCGCGACCGGGCTGCCCCAGACGATTCGCCAGCAATTCGCTGCGCGCATTCAGCAGACCGAAGATTTCGCGAATGAAACTGGTCAGGGCAAAACTCACGTGACTCGACAGAATCGGCGCGATGTAATTGAAGTCCAGTACCACCTTGTTGTCTGAGCTTCGTTCCGTAATCCAGCCCAGCGGCATGCCGATCCATTCATCACCAAAATCGGACTCCAGCATCAGTCGGAAACGCAGCTGTCCAACCTGCACGACTGCTGTTCCCAGCGATACTTCACAGGTATCGGCCACCTCTTCTTCACGTACCGTGTAGCGGGCCAGCGAATCAGGCGTATCTTCGAAGACGACATCTTCGGCACCTTCACGAACGCGTGGAATCGCCAGATACACGCGGGTGTCCAGCGTGCCTGCCGGCACTTCCAGGGCATAGGGCGCAGATTCGGCATCAAAGCTGAAGGGTGTGCCATCAGGGAAAAGACCCGTGGCTTTTTTAAGTGCTACCTTGCCCAGCGCCAGGGCATCGATATCGATATCCAGGTCATGGAAACCCCAGAACACACTTGTGGTACTTTCAACCCGTACACGCAGATTGTGTTCCAGAAAGCGTTCGAACTGCTGAAAATGATGAGGGCGCAAAAACATGCCCTCGGACCAGACTACTTTATCTCTTATGCTCATAAAACAATCTGCAGTTTATTTTGGTTCTGTTTTGTTGACGCTGACGGCAGCCCGCTGCACGTCAATGCGTATACGTTTTTCATCGGGCGAGAACTGCCAGAACTTATAAAAATTGGTGCTTTTGGCCTCTGGCAGATCCACCACGAGACGCCACTGACTGTTATTCAGATCCCGATAGGAAGCCACGATGCCCAGTGATTTTGCCTGGGTATTGCCTGATGCCTTGATTTCTTCGGTTGAGCCGGGTTTGACGATGCGCGAATTCACTTCCAGCATCTGATCACCCAGCACCGCGCGCGGATCTTTCATCAGCGCAAAGTAGTCGGCAGTATCAAAGGCATTCGTGGATTTGAGTTCGAATACCGTTACCTTGACGGGTGAAGCCTTGCCGCTGGCGTTGGGATTCACCTGATTGTCGGCCTTGAGCTCTACAACGTAGGGCACGGCCATTTTCGATTCAGTCGATGCACATCCGCCAAGTACACTTGTGGCAAGCAGGCCTGCAGCACCCAATCGCATGATCTTGTTTTGAAAAAATGTCATTTGCTATGTCCTCTCAATGTGTTTTTATGACAGTC
>JAFAGQ010000348.1 GCA_023422555.1 Pseudomonadota bacterium | reverse complement strand
GGATGATGCAATTTTCCGCAGCGTTACAATCTCTGATTAAAAGCCTGCCGTAATCCACTACAATGAATATATCTTTTCGTGAACGATCGCCATTGGGTGTATTGGTTTTCTGAACAGCAAGGAATTGACGAACATGGAAAAAAAACGGGACAACGCGCTCAATACGGATAACAACACGAATCCGAAGAAGGCTGACCGCCGGAATGATCCCGCCGATACCACGGCACAAACGGTGACGGATGTTGAACTGAGCAACGAAGAAACCACAGAAGCGACCGCCAGCACTAATCCGGTCGCTCAGACGAAAACGGATTCAGGTACGGGCGATTCCGCCGTTCCTCCACGGGATACCTCCGCTGCATCAGAATCCGGTAAGGGTTCCAAAGGCCCGCTCATTGGTGCAATCGTTGTGGTTGCGGCAATTGCCGCTGGTGGCTACTACTATTCTCAGAATAATCAGTCCGGTTCTGACACGCAATCCGCGACCCAGACCACGAGTGATTCCTCATCGACCTCGACGGAAACGCCGTCTGCGTCTTCGGCCGACCAGACATCTTCTACCTCTTCTTCTACCTCTGATACTGAGGCCACTGACAAGTCACAGGATGCCACCGAGGCGTCAGGTACTTCTTCCGCTACCGACAGTTCCGCTGACGCTGTGTCCGACGACACGGCGTCGTCTGCGGCAGACAGCAGTGCCCCGGCAGCAGACGCATCAACGAGCCCAGATTCTGCTTCGGAACCTGCGGCAGAGGGTGATAACGCAGCACAATCCGGCACGTCGGAAACAGGCGCAACGGCTGACCAAAGCAAGGCAACGGAAAGCAGCGGGGATTCTTCAACAGACATTCAATCAGGCGCTCAGTCTGACAGTGCCACTGCTACAGACAGCACAGGCGCAAGCGAAAGTCCCGGCGCAGCATCTGCCAGCGGCGCATCCTCCAGCGATGAAAGCACCACCAACAATGCATCTTCGGCTACGCAGTCTGCAGGAGCCGGAACATCCGCAGGAAGTGTCGGCAGCGCAAGTGGCGCTGCAACCACCGGTGCATCGCAGTCCACAGCATCCAATGGATCAGCGGGTCAGGGCGGCAGTTCACTGCCGGCAGATATTCGCGATCAGCTGGATCGGCAATCAGCACAGATCATTGCATTGCGCGATCAGCTTGAATCCTCACAAAAACAATTGCAGCAGTTGCAGACCTCACGTTTGCAGGCTTCCCGCAACGAAGCCAGTCTGTTCATTCTCAACGACGTCAGCAGACTGGTTGGCATGGCTCAAAATGAGCTTGCCATCTCGGGCAATGTAGAGAACGCCGTCGCTTCACTGGAAACGGCCAAAAAAGCCATTGAACAGGCTGACGCTCCGGTGCTGGCAGGTCTTCAGGGTGCGCTGGCAGCCGACATCGTTACGCTGAAATCCGCGCCTGTCAGCTCACAGGATACGCTGTTTACGCAGGCGGCAGAACTTGCAGACAAAATCGATACGCTACCTATGATCGCACCCGATCAGCCCGGCGCGCAGCCTTTGGCGGGATCTTCCACGTCAGGCAGTGCATCCGCAAGCGAAGGCCAGACTACTGGCAATGCCACAGAAAATTCTGACGCAACTGATCCTTCTGCGCCTTGGTATGATCGCGCGTGGAGCGAAGTGAAAAGCTGGCCTGCTGCGGCATGGAACGGGCTTCGTTCAGACCTGGGTGGCGTGGTCAGAGTTGAGAAACTGGCCGATCCCAACCAGGTGCTGCTCACTGTCGATCAGGCATCACAATTGCGCGGTAACCTCAAGCAGAATCTGCGTTTTGCTCAGCAGGCGCTGCTCAATGGTCAGCAGGGCATCTGGACCCGTTCGCTGGAAACGGTAGAAAAAGGCCTGCGCCAGAGTTTCAATCAGGATTCTTCCGACACGCAACAGGCTATTGCACAGGTTCAGGCGTTGCTCAAAGCCGGCGTTCGACCAAAGACACCCGAGATTACGCAAAGTGTGAAGGCGGTTCAGGAAACACGTAATCAGCTCAAATCCATGAGCGCCGGACAGGAGTAATGCATGCGAACCAGTCTGAAATTACTCGTCCTGCTTGCAGTCGCTGTTGCCGCCGCCTTGCTGTTGCGTGATTCCAGCGGTTACTTCATGGTGGTAACCGGTGACGAACGCCGGACGCTGTCGCTTGCTGCTGGCCTGGTGTTCATCGTCCTGGCTTTCTTTGTTTTTTATCTGCTGTTTCGATTCATCGGTTTCCTGATGGATGCGCCATCACGCATCCGTAACTGGAACCATCGTCGACATACGCGCAAGGATTACGATCTGCTTGAACGTGGGTGGATGGAGCTTCTGGAAGGGCGCAGCAGTCCGGCCGAGAAAGACCTGACTCGCCTGCTCAATCGCAGTCGTGACAGCGGACGTCAGGCGCTGGCCAGTCTTGCCGCAGCCAAAGCGGCACATAACCAGGGCCGTTATGCCGAACGTGACGCATTGCTGCTGACCGCGCAGTCCAAAGCGGAAGGCAATTCAAGAATGCAGGATGCCACTGCCACCATCCGCGCCGAAATGCTGCTGGAGCAGGGCGAGGCAAAACAGGCTCTCGGCCTGCTGGAGCCCCTGGCCAAAAGCGGTGGTGCCAATCAGGATCATATCCAGAAGCTGCTGCTGCGTGGTTACAAGCAAATCGGCAACCAGGACAAGCTGCTGGATGTCGCGCGTACCCTGAACCGGAAAGGCACAATTGATCCTTTTGAAGGTCAGCGCCTGATCGAACATGCCGGTGCCGCTGTCATGAAGGCGACGACCCGCGACAGCTGGGCAAATACCTGGAAGACGTTCAGTTCCGCAGAAAAAACCATGCCTCTCATTGCGCTGGCAGCGGCGGAAAAAGCCCAGGCTGCAGGCCATCCGGATACGGCCGGCCAGATTCTGGAAACGTCATTACGGGAGAATGTGGATGCGCGCCTTCTGAACGCCTATGTTCAGTGCCCGCAGGAACAGGTTAACGCACGTCTAACCAAGGCCCAGAAATGGCTGGAAAAAGATGAAAACAACCCTGATCTGCTCAACGCCCTTGGTTTTTTATGCCTGGCAGCCCAGTTGTGGGGGCAGGCAGAGCGTTATCTGACGCGCAGCCTCAAACTGCGTGAAGATCCACGTACGCATTCGCTGCTGGGCGCACTCTATGATCGCCTGGGCAAACCCGCAGAAGCCGTCAAGCACTGGCGTCTGGCTTCGGCATCAGTCTCCATGCTGCCTGTCGTCGCTGGTGAAAAATACCTGCCGGCCGCCGATACGCGTCTGGACCCGGACGGTCCGCCAGATCGCAAGCGTGCCGACGTAGAGGCAGAAGAAGCGCGCACCGACAGCGGTACGCCTGAAAAAGCCATTTATGCCAAACGGCCGGAAACCGATGACGAGTACTTCGACAGTGCTCCCATTCCCGGAATCCGTTCCGATGAACTGAATGAAAAATCGTAAACACAGTAACCTGAAGAGTTGACTATGAGCTTGAAAAATGTCCCTGCCGGTTCCAAGACGCCGGAAGAATTCAACGTCGTGATCGAGATTCCAATGAACGCGGATCCGGTCAAATATGAAGTGGATAAAGAGTCCGGTGCGGTCTTTGTGGATCGCTTCATGACCACGTCCATGCATTACCCATGCAACTACGGCTATATTCCCGACACACTTTCTGATGATGGCGATCCTGTCGATGTGCTGGTTCTGACACCATTTCCGGTTGCCGTCGGATCGGTCATCAAGTGCCGTGCGCTGGGCGTACTGCAGATGGACGACGAAGCCGGCGGTGATGCGAAACTGCTGGCCCGGCCTGTTGACAAACTGTACCCGCTGTACGAGAACATGAAATCGTATACAGACCTGCCAGAGCTGGAACTGCAACGTATCCAGCACTTTTTCGAGCACTACAAGGATCTCGAGAAAGGCAAATGGGTCAAGGTAAAAGGCTGGGAAGGCATTGATGCTGCCCATGCCGAAATCACTTCCAGTATCGAAAGATTCCAGAAAGGTAAATAATCTACTGGACAGACATGCTTTCAATAAAGGGCACGGCAGTACAACTTCCGGGCCCTTTTTTTGATGGGTCGTATATGGAATCCGGCAGCGGATCCATGATGACATTTGATTGATCAATGATAACCAGGATAATTGAAGAGACTGCCATGAATTATGTTTTTCCCGCCCCAGAAGTTGTTTCCCTTCCTGTCGTCGGCAGCGACGATCGTTTCCCCGTGCGCCGCGTTTACTGCGTGGGTCGCAATTATGCTGAACACGCCAAGGAAATGGGTTTTACCGGTCGTGAAGACCCGTTCTTCTTCTGCAAGCCAGCCAACGGGCTGTTGCCAATCGCCGATGGCGAAACAGGCCAGATGCCATACCCATCCAAAACAAATGATCTGCACCATGAAATGGAGCTGGTTGTTGCTATCGGTAAGGCTGGCAAGGATGTATCTGTAGAAGAAGCGAAAGAGATGGTGTGGGGATATGCACTGGGTCTGGACATGACTCGCCGTGACCTTCAGGGCGAAGCCAAAAAGCAGGGCAGGCCCTGGGAAGTGGGCAAGGCATTTGATATGTCAGGTCCGATTGGTCCGATTCATCCTGCCGCCAGTGTGAGCAATATCGACAAGGCAGCAATTTCTCTTGATGTGAATGGACAGACGCGTCAGAAAAGCACTATCGCGTCCCTGATCTGGTCCATTCCTGAATCCATCGCGTTCCTGTCCGGCCTGTTCGAGTTGCAACCAGGCGACCTGATTTTCTCGGGCACACCTGAAGGTGTAGCCGCTGTGAAGGTGGGTGATGAGCTGGTGGGTAAAGTGGAAGGACTGGGCGAGCTCAAAGTTCGTATCGTCTGAGATTCAGATACTGGTTTCTACTAGTCCTGAAGCCCTCAAAACGTTAAATAATAAGACACCCCGGTTCGTGGTGTCTTATTTTTTTGTGATACAAATCAAGCAGATACAGAAGTTGACGAACACCTGAAAAAATCGCAGATGTTACAAATACAAGCACTTTATGGTCGTTCTGTAATGATCTTTGGAGCGAAAGTGCGAATAATGGTTTCTACTGATTTTGTATTTCAACTAAAGAGGGATAAGTCATGAAGCTTAATACGACACGATCACTGGTTCTGACAGCCGTTTTTGCAGGATTCCTGGGTCTGGCCGGAT